>DRTC01000681.1 GCA_011372345.1 Candidatus Cloacimonadota bacterium | reverse complement strand
GACACCATCAAACCTTATTTTCCACATTTTGGTGTCATCTTATTTTCTTTCATTAAAAATTATTATGTTTGATAATCAAGCATTATAAACGGATTTATCAAATAAATAATTTTTAGAGGTCAGGAGTTCTGATCTTACTGAAATATAAAGAATTGACTTTTCTATGTGTTTAATTGGAGATATAATGCAGGGAACAGGCATGCCTGTTCCCTACAAAAATAGAAAAAACCTTCAAGGTTATTCGAACATCAGTTCGCGAAACCTTGAAGGTTTATCTTTTTATTTTGCAGAATACAATTCTGTGCTATGCTAATTGACCGCCGTCACATAATAAAACCTCTTCTCATTCGCACCAACTGCTTCTGTCCAGTCTGTCTCGGTTGTATTATCCAATAGAGAATAAGTTCCGTATGGATCATTCGCATCCGCCACATAGATATTGTAAGAAGTTGCTTCAGGGACTGCATCCCATTGGATAAATGCTCCGTTATATGTGATCGTGATCGTTACATTATCCGGTGCGGAGGGTGGAGTTGCTTCAGGTTCATCCCAATCATCGGCTCCAGGTCCACCGTAACTTCCCATATCAGCAGTTATAGTTCCCAGGGCTGGAAATAGAGCATAGCCGGGATTTTCCGGATCTTCCGGATCATTATAAGCAGGATCAGGATTGCCTGCATCAACACAGAGAGATGTAGGGGAGAGGTGATAGTTTCCATTATCAGGATCAATGAATTCGGGATCAACATCGATGTTTCCTACTCCTTCACATCCTCCCGCGATATTGCAGTATGTAGCGTTGATGAAATCATATCTTCCCAGGTAGGGAGAAAATTCATAAATCTCATCGCAGACAATACAATCAATCATATCGATCGTAAACGGCATCATATCCCCAAATATGTAAATTCCGTCCCCCTCGAAATTGGCAATATTATCGCAAATGACACATGCAGTCAGAGTGGTTGTCATACACATCTCCGCATAGATACCTCCACCGCTGTCCGCTGTATTTTCATAGATATTAACATTGTTCAGTTCTGCGATCAAAACGCTTAAATAGAGTCCTCCGCCATTGCCTGCAGTATTGGAATAGATATTTCCGTTATTCATTGTGATGGAAGAACTGATAGTTACTTCGATCCCGCCGCCAAAAATGTCGGAATTATTATCATAAATATCAACATTGGAAAGATCAAGGTTGGAATCCCAGGCACAGTAAATCACCCCGCCCCCTTCTGATGCATAATTGTCTCGAACATAAGCAGTCTGCATGGTAAGATCAGAATAATCAGAGCAATAAACACCGCCACCGTAAGTTGCCGAACCGTTCATCACCGTCAGATTCTCAAGCGTTACGGATTCATCTCCGTCGAGATAAAGAACAGTGCTGTTATCTTCCGCATCCAACCAAGTGTTTTCTCTGTTACTACCGGAAATTGTCACAAAATCTTTGCAGTTCAACGGATAAGTTTCTGCGGAAAATCCATTTGAATAAGTTCCACCTGCCAGATAGATCGTGCGAGGATTTCCTGCGTCTGCTTCGATTTTGGTCATTGCTTTGGTGATTGTTTTGAGAGGATTGCCTGCATCAAGACCGGAGTTAAGATCGGATCCGTCAAAAGAACTGACATAAAGATCAGCAGCAACCTGCGTCTCTATACTGTTCAGGATGGAGAAAATGAAATCCCCGATCGGATGAGCAAAGTAATCATTGGGATTGGCAACAGTGAAATAATCAACATAAACTTCGATCGGAGTAGAACCTCCGTATGAATATAAGTCATTTCCGGAAGCTCCAATATTAGAATAAAGATCGCAGCGAGCGAACATATTAAAGTTTGCTCCAGCACTTGAATCGAAGTAAATTCCACCTCCTTTGATAGACCTGTTGTTGATTATGGTAGAAGATTCAAGAGATGGATATGAATTATAGCCCAGATAAAGTCCGCCGCCGGCATCTGCTGAAGTGTTATCTTCAACAAGAGAATCATATAAAATAAAGTTTGAGTTATATGAGTAGATACCTCCGCCTTTAACTCCTGCTGTATTTTCAGTGATCTCACTGTCATTCAAAAGCGGAGCAGATTCATATATATAAACTCCACCTCCGGAATTTCCAGATTCATTATCATAGATCAGGGAATTAATCTCCGGACTGCTGTTGGAATAGCAGTAAACTCCGCCGCCATACCAGTTCGCAAAATTATCGTGAATTTGATAATCAAAAATGTTCGGACTGCAGTCGTTGTAGCAAACGATTCCGCCACCATAACCAGCTGAATTATCACTGATTGTAACGGAACCAGGTGAAGTCAGAGTTACCGTCTGATAAAGGTACATTCCTCCACCCTCGCCAATGTCAGCGTTGTTATTGCTGATCGTGACAGTATCAAAAGTAACATCTGAATTTGTTCCAATATAAAGTCCGCCGCCATAACCGTGTGATGTATTGTTATCGATCAAAACATTAGTCATTGTTACGATCGAACTCCAATCAATAGACATGCCGCCGGTTTGTTCTGCGTCATTGTTGATGATATCGACATTGGTCAAATCCATTGTGTTGGATTGATGACAGTCTATCCCGCCGCTTTGATTGGCATAGTTATCCTCGATGGTTGTATTATTCAAAGTAAGCGTGGAGAAAGAAGCATAAATCCCACCTCCGTCACTAGTTGCTGAATTGTTATAAATGTTGCAGTTGTTTAGTTCAATCTCTGCATAATAACAATTGATTCCTCCACCATCGACCGCTTCTCCATGTGTAATGTAGCAGTAATTCAGAACTGAAGCAGGTTGTGTATTAATGATCGTTTGAAAGAAATATAAACCCTGCCAGCCAACCGTATAAGGATCATAAGCCATGAAATAAACCTTATTTTCGCTTGTTCCATTTACCAGCAATTGACCGCGAATGCGAAATTCATAATAATCATCAAAAACAACTATCACACCTGCTTCAATTGTTAAAACTTCATCGATTGGAATATTCGTATCTCCAACAATCCGATATGGACTTCCAGCAAAATCCCAGGTTCCACTCACATCTCCGGAAACATTAGTTGCGAAGATGCTGCCAGCTATTAAAACTAAAACTACTAAAACAAAACTTTTCATTTTTCCTCCTGAATATTCACCATTTTGGTATTTAATTTTTTGTATCACCACCGTCTTGGTGGTTTTCGTTTCTGGATTCTTTTTTAACTTCGTTTCCCATCGGGACGATGGGGATACTGTCGCACATTTTTTGTAAAATGGGTTTTTGCCACGAGATGCAATTTCGTGCTACATTAATTTTCTGCTGTTACTTGATAAAACTTCAGATCTCCGGAAACAGCTTCACTCCATTCGGTAGCTGTAATTCCGGATTGTTCCAAATTGGAAAATGTTCCCTCAGGATTTGGATCGCTGTAAACATTGTAAGAAGTTGCTCCAATAACTGCATCCCAATCGAGAGTTACAGTACCGGCGGAATAGAAGATGACAACATCAGGAGCAGAAAGAGCATTCTGATCATAATAATATGCTCCCATATCATTCCTGGTTCCATCTGGATCATTTGGTGAAGACGGATCGCCGGAATCGATACAGGGAGATCCTGAAGTTAGAGCAAAATCATAATTAGCAGGATTTTCAAATAATGGATCGGAGTTTATGTTTCCGGTTCCGGTCCAACTTCCATCAATATCACAATATGTCGGATCAGGTGTTCCGCCATCAACGAGAATGTGGATTTCGTTAGGAGAATCATTCCATAAGATACAATTTGTCAAAGTTGGATATGACCAGTCATAAAGAACAACTGCTCCACCATTTGTCGATGCAGTATTTTCAGAAATAGTGCAGTTGAAAATTTCCGGACTGCAGCCGCCGATATAAATTGCTGCTCCGTAGGATGCGCTGTTATTATTTAAAAGGCAATAATCCAGAGATCCATTTGCACCGTTGAATTGAATTGCTCCACCGTTTGAAGCAGAATTATCTCGGAAAACGCAATTTTTAATAATCGGTGATGAATACCTGATATGAATTCCACCTCCACCATCATCGGCAGAATTTCCTTCAAAAAGACAATTTTCAATTCGCAGACGTGATGATTCATAAACGAACATTGCTCCGCCAAAACCGTTTTCCCAACCAGTACCATTAGCATTTCCATCCTTGAATGATGTATAAGTTATTTTACTGGAATCCATTCCGTTCCAGGAAATATCGTAAAATCTTAATCCATACCATCCGGTTGTTGGATTTTGAGCATGGAATCGAATGCTATCATTTGCTGTTCCATTGATCACTAATCTTCCAGAAACAGAGAATTTGTAATGACCGGTAAAAATAATATCTGTTCCTCCGGCAGGAGGATTGATAGTCAGGGTATAATCATGTGGAATTTGCAGGTCGCAATCAACATAAATGAGATCATAATTCCAGGTTCCATCCACATCACCGCAAACATGATAACCTCCACTGGGAGAATCAGTTCCTTCTCCGGAGACAGCAACTGTAGAATTACCGACTTGTGTGGAATAAATAGTTATTGTTCCTGAATATGACTGAACTGCATCAGGATCGAAAGTAACCTGGATGTCTCGAGTTCCTGATACTGGAAGTGTAAAACCAGAAAGTCGATCTCCTGGTCTGGCATCAAGATCGACAAGGGTGAATGCAGGATCATCAGATAGTATTTGGTCAATAACGATCGGAACTGAATCGACATTTTCGAGGGTGAAGATCTCGGAATCGGTTTCTTCGATATTTACTTCTCCAAAATTTATAGCGGATGGAGTTACTGTAAATCCGGAAGGAGGAACAGGAGTCCAACCTTGAAGTCTTGCCATCATCCACCAGACAGCTCTTCCTTTTTGTTCGCATGATGCTTGAGTTGTGTGTCCGTAAATATCTCCATCAAAATCCGGATGTTGTAATGGAATTATAGTAGAATCGTATTCATAAGAATTCATCACTCCATTGTGCCAGCAATCAAGGTCAGCAAAGTCGAAGAGAACTTTGTTATTGGTGATACAATAATTCCGTATCTGCTCATTTCTTAAATAACGGTTATAACCTTCGGCTCCGTCTGTTTGTGCATTTCCAGTCGTATAGATAAAAGTAACTCCGGGATTAGCTGCTTCAAAGTCTGCCATTGTATCGAGATAATTCTGTATCTGGGATGCATTATAATAATTGCATTGTGTGCAGAAACACCACATCGAAACATTGATGGTAGGATTATTATCCAGAACATTTTGCGTCATTGTTCTGCCTGTATGAGTTTCCCAATAAAGATCCGGTGTTATGTAAGTATCAGTTTCCTGACCATCAAAAATGCAGAGAGAACCGGCAACATTCGGTAAGTACTGATATCCTACTTCATAAGCAAGAGAAGGATCACTGTTTTCTAAAAACTGTAAACCCCAGGTCAATTGTTCTCCGTGTGATGTATGAGCGTAATGCCATTTGATGTCTGACTGTACATCATCGATAACAGTCGAAGGGATTTGACTGATGTCGATACACTCATGATCGATGATCATACCCTGGCTTTGCAGGGATGAAATTCCTGATAACAGGAATAAAAACAATAATAATCTTCTCATATTTCCTCCTTTAAAATTACAGGTTCTGTAACACAGAACCTGTTAATATGACACTTAACTTATTATTTTCTATACCATTAAAGCACTTTTGGGAAATCTCCCCTAAAAACAAGACCGGTTTGATCTGTTTCTGGGATATGCCT
>DRTC01000680.1 GCA_011372345.1 Candidatus Cloacimonadota bacterium | reverse complement strand
TGGTTAACTTTTCCAAAGATTGCATCTTCTTTATCCGAATGTAAAAGTAACGAATAAATAAATTGGAAAATAAAATAATATTCGATTTTTTTATTAACTTTTTTAAATACTCTTTTTTCTTTTCTTCTTAATTCATTTATGAAATATTCCTTCAATGATTTTGGTATATTCTCAACCTGAATATTTAATGATAATTTTTCATTTATTTTATCAAAAAGAAATTGTAATTCTGCTTTATCTATTGATTCCAATTGTTTATCAAGATGTTCAAAAGGAATATCAAGTTCGTTTGATTCATCTGAAAAAGGAATTGGATTATTGATATTACCGTGATGTTTTTTGACTATTAAATAAAGGAAGAAAGGCATCATCTGTAAAAGTTCACCTTCTTTATCTTTCACAAAATTTTTTGCTATCCAAAAAGTCAAAACTGCTGAAATAAGCGAATGACCTGTTTCAGGTTGGTTTTTCATTATTACTTTATTGTTTTCATCTTTCTCAAAAAGATATTCTTGAAAGTAGGAAGTCGTTTTACCAAAATCGTGAGAAAAGCCCATCAACCAGACAAGCTTTTCCCAACGATCATTCGGAAAATATGAAGACAGATTGTGCTTTGTTTCTTTGAATTTTTTCAGACAGGAATAAGCAACATTTTGTAGATGAACTAAAATTAATTTATCGGGATGAGAGTAGATTTTAGAAGAAAACAATGTTATTTCCTTCTTCTGTTTTCCAAAACTGTGTAACTTTGCTTTTGATCGGTTTGCCATTCCTCTCAAAAAGAATATCTTCCCTTTTGTTTACAATACGATTCGGTTGCATTAATATCGGAAAGTTTACTTTGAAGATTTCTCTACTGATTTCAAAATCTACGGAATTATCATCTTGCAAACAAGAATACGGTAAAACAGAATCCACCTTTATCCAATCATCACTTTTAGAATTCTCAATTTCAATCTCATCAATAAATTCAAAATTCGCCAGAAGTTCACTTAAACCCAAAGAGATTGAGTAAACAGATGTATGGTTTTCCAAATTCTTTTTTAACTGGTCATAAATATTTCCATCTTTATGGGAAAAATAAATTACAAAGGCAGAATCTTTAAGAAATTCAATACGAATTTGAGTTCTGTTTTTTATTCTCCAAAATTGCTGTTTTGTATCTATCAGATTCTGAGTCCAACGAACTTTCTTGATTAGATTCTGTATTGATAATGCGATTTTGAATTCATCAGGATTTTGGAAATGTTCAAGATATTCATTTTTATCCAACCCGATAATTGCAGAAATAATCCCGATAATCGTCGGTGGTGGTGGAAATTCAAAAGTAAGAGGAGATGTTGTTGTATAAAATTTCTTGAAATGAGCATAATCTCCCCAAATTTTGAATTTGAGAATTTTATCCATAATTCCCCCAGTTACAGAGAGATTTCTGAAAATTTCTCTAATTCATTTAACTTGATTTCTTTTCCATTTTGAATAAATTTCATTCTGTCATCAATTATAAATTCGACGTTTTCAATTTTATCTTTATGAAGTTCAATTTGTTCGAGTAATTTTGAAATATTGATTTGATAATCTTCCGGCTTGCGGAGTTGTTCATCTCTTTTATCTGATTTCAATTTTATAAGATTATCCAGATCACCGATAAAGAAATTTGGTTCTTTGTAATTGATGAATAAAAGTAATCTCGGCATCTGACCGAATTTTGAACGAGAAATCAAACCTTTTGTTCCATTCCAGATCGCATCTTTCAATAGTTTGATATCTTCTGTTTGCAGTTTTGTGTGTTTCGCGGCATTCTCATTTACAATTCCATAAAAACAAATTAGCGAATACGGGAGAATATCTTCTTCCCGAAATGTTTTTTTAGTTGCATCTTTCCCGGAAGCAAAAGCTCCTGTTCCTTTGATGTGCTGAATTTTTACGGAATGAAGCGATTTTCCCATTTTGAATTGAACTGGTCCTGTCCAAGTAATTGAACTGGTTACATTTTTTGTTTTCTTCCCATCAAAGACCTTCAAATCTAAAGGAATTGTTGCTCCAAATAAACGAACATCGATACATTCTAACAGAATTGATTTAGAAATAAATTGCTTTTGTACTTCTGCCGACATTTCTTTGATTTTATCTTTATCTTCAGGTAAATAATCAGCCGCTCGAAGTTTTGCATCTTGAATATGTCCATCTTTGTTATAAACCACTTCCCGAACAAAAATATCATTTCCTTTTTCGTTAATGTAATCACGGATCGTTCTTTTCAAACGAACATCGGTTACAAGATTTCTTCCTGTTTCTTCATCCATTCTCGGTTTGTTTTCATCATTCGGGTCACCATTTGGGTTTGCATTCTGGATATCGTATAAAAACAATATCTCACCTCTGTTTTTGATCTTATACATATTAATACTCCTCTTTAATTTCTTCTGATTTGATTTTAAAATATTTCGATAAATTCATTCCTAAAACAAAAATAAAATTCATCTCATCTATTGCTATATTCCATTTTCGGAAATCACCTGCAGATATCAAATATTTGGAAATCAGGTTTTCCAACGGAATATAATAATTTGATTTATACTGCTCTAACTTCTCGATGATTTCAGGAACAAGAGCGGTAATATCCCGACCATCCATTTTTAAACCTTTGAGCTTACTTCTGAATGGAGTTGCTCCTCTTTCTCTTTGCTGAATATTCAAAAGAAATTGAGATAACACTCCGACCAGAAAAATACTCCGGTGCATATCACCTAAATAAAATTCTTTGAAATTTTCAAAGAATAATTCGACTTTAGATTCCAGTTCTTCTTTTGATTTTATTTCAAAAGATTCATAGAATTGTCTATCCATTTCGTTCTCCTTACTTTTTAATCTGAAAAGATTTAATTTGTTTAAAAAATTAATTAGCATAAATGATTTTATTGAATCAAACCAAAAAAATTGGTCATTAACAAAACAATTTCTTAAATAATAAATTATCTGCTGAATAATAAATTGATAATCGATTTTTGTGTCATTGAAGATCTTTTGAGTTAATTCCAAAAAGAATTTATCTTGATTTCCTTCGATTTTACTGTTTGGAAAAAATGTTCGCAGAACTCCAAAGTTGAATCTGAACATTTGTTTTCCTTCTTTATATTCTTTGAAGAAAATCATATTATCCACAAACTCTTTTGTTTCAAAAAGTTGTTTAATTCGCGAAGGTAAGACATCCTCAATCGAAGCTAAAATTCGGAAAACACTTTTTTGAGGTTTATCAAAAAAGAGAAGATTAAAAGTAACATTGTTCTTCTGCTTTTGAAGAAGATCAAAAACATCATCTTCTGCATTTGTTATTCTCAACCTGTCTTTATCGTTTATTCTTTGTGATTTTTTGTATGTAATAATTTCCTCGATAATATCTTCTTTCCCTTTTTCATTTGTTGTTTTCGGAATTAAGTAGTATCGCAATCCATAGAAATTGAATTTGAGATTATTATCCATCATTGTTATTCCGAGTTCAATATCGAGAGCACAATCGAGACAGATCGGATAATTCTTCCAACTTTTACTCTGATCAAATCCACCTGTAACCATTCCGGGTTTATCGACATTATAAAACTTTAAAGAGGTGAAATAACCATAAACTTCTGCTTTATTCATATTGCAAATAGAGCATAATTGATCTTCAGAGAATGAAGTTTTTTTGAAAGTTTTTGAATATCTATAATCAACTTTACTTTCTTCGGTAATGAATTTAGAGAAAAAATTGTAATCACCTATAAATTTTTGTTCTCCATTTTCTACAAAAACTATAGTAAGCACAACTCCACCACTTGCTAAATTTTCTGATTTTTCTTTAATTTGTGTAGTTATTTCATCAGACTTTGATTCAAGTTCAGAATGTATCATTTGTATAAATCTTTTTGCATTCTCATCAATAAAAGTTACATTTTGATTATTCAAAAACCAAGATTTGATTTTTTGATGATAACTACCAATAATATTATTTGCAGTCTTGCAAGTAGGAGTTTTATCTGTTCCTCTCGAGGATCCTCGTTTATATAGAAGTTTTGATTTTAAATTTGAACTATGTTCACGATAATCAACTTTACTGAAAACCCATTTCCAATTATTATTAAATAATTTTTCCTTTTCTTCGTTCTTCTCTTTTTTAAATTCAATTAAAATCAAATGTGAATAATTCAGTTCATCATAAGAATCTTCCAACCAAATATCAAAATTGGTTCTAATATTCGGATCGTTCACTTTTTCGTATTTCCCGAGTTCTGCAATCGCATTTATCATTCAACCTCCATTATATTTTCCCCACCATACCAAAACCTCTTGCAACTTGTTTTCCTATTCCAAGGTATTCTGGTATATAAAAATTTGTAATAAAACTCCCAACAAAACATAACATTTTTATATTTTTAAAGTTAACCATTCTTTTTATAAACCTTCCATCAACTTTCACTTCATCAATATCAGGAATTGTATATCCAAAACCTTTTGAAATCGTCTTAAGGTTTTCTCGCAAAAGATGTTTTAAAAACGCCATTTGATCATATCTATTTATACGATTGTATTTTTTATAATTCTCCTGGTTTAAAGCCATCCATGGTGATAAAAATCTGTAATTAATAAAATCATCAGCAGTTCCAAATTCCTCTTCTCTTAACAGAATCGATTTCTCGTTTATCACTTTCCTCTGTTCACCTATTTTAATATCTTCAATTTCCATAAATACTTTCTTAAGTAATTCAATACCTTCATTAATTCCTATGATAGCTGGTTTTCTTTCTATTGTCTTAAATTGGATGAGTGGATATGAATATCTAAATGAACCATCCATTAAGTGATTATGAATTATCTCGTAATTTGGATATTTACTAGAGATATACCCACGAAATTTCGGGATGTCAGAATTTCTAATTTCGTTTCCTTCAAATACTAAAATAATTTCTTTTATTTTCATAAATTCCTTATTCGCATCCTTGCTGAAATAAGAAGATTTTTTTATTAAATTACATCATTTATTCAATTCGCTTGTTTCATTGTCAATTTTTTATATATTGTTAGTCTTCACCCAAATATGGTCGGGGCGAGAAGATTCGAACTTCCGACCTCCTGGTCCCAAACCAGGCGCGCTAACCGGGCTGCGCTACGCCCCGACTGAGAGTAAAGTTTTTAAAACCCGATCAATTCATGTCAAATAAGCTACGATTTTATGTGAAAAAATGTAATAGAATCCATATTACACGCCCCGTCCGCGAGCGGACACCCCTCTTTTCCGTCTTCGTTACACTACGCCGTGACAGGTTAGAGGGGAAAAATCAAACCAATCCCACCTGTCTAATCCCTTCATACAACACGATAGCGACACTATTACTCAAATTTATTGAGCGAATGTCTTTAGTCATTGGAACTGTATAAGCGTTCTCCCAATATTCATGCAAAATAGATTCCGGCAAACCCCGTGTTTCAGGTCCGAAAATGAGGAAATCTCCCTCACAAAATGAAATATCCGTATATACTTTCTGGGGCTTGGTAGAAAAATAGTACTTGTTCGCTTTCTCATATTTCTTAAGAAAAGCTGCCCATGAGTCATGAATCTCAAGCTCGAGCTTGTCCCAATAATCAAGTCCAGCTCGTTTTAGATATTTGTCATTTAGTAGGAATTTCATTGGTTTGATGAGGTGTAGGACCGAGTTCGTGCCCACGCATAATCTGCCGATATTGCCTGTGTTTGAAGGTATTTCGGGTTCGTAAAGAACGATATGAAAGG
>DRTC01000679.1 GCA_011372345.1 Candidatus Cloacimonadota bacterium | reverse complement strand
TCCGTAATCGCTGAAAGTCGGACTGTCCTGATCGATGATCCCGATGGGTATAGAAAAAGTCAGGATTTGAACAACATTTCCATTATTAGAAATTTCCAGGTTAAAAGTTGCCTGATCTCCGGTTATAACATCACCCGGCGTGATTTCAAAAGGAACTTCACATAATACGGAACTATCAATATCAATATTTGGATAAGAACTGACTCCGGAATTAATAGTAGCTTTCCCGTTTGAACATTCTAAAGCTACTGATAGATCTCCGCTCTCCTGGTTTCCGCCATTCAAAAGCCGGATATAAACTTCATCTGTCTGGTTCTGGATCAAGGCATTATCGGAATTCACAACCATAAATTCGGAAAGGATCATTTCCGGTGAAATGATCTCAACCGGAATGAGAAATGTATCATCTCCGAGATTTGAAGAAACATTTAAGAACAGTTCTTTGATCGCACCATCAAACCATTCATTTCCAATCTGGCATTGAAATTGAGTTGTGGTTGTTGCTTCCGGGATCATTTCAGCGATGGAGAAAGTTCCTGAAATAATTTCAATAAATTCATCATTTGATATTAATTCCAGATTAATATTTTCGGCATTAAATTCTGCTGTATTTTTCAAAGTGATCTCAAGATCGATTAGAGAACCTGAAAATGTTTCATTCAGGAATGAGAAATCATTTAAGCTGATGAGATTCCCATCTTCAACTGTCAAATCTTCGGTTTTGGGAATATATCCGTATTTTGAGACTGTTACCGAATACTCACCGATTTCCAGATTCAAGGGAATATTAACCGAACCAAAAGCATCTGTAATTCCTCTGGCTATCAAACTATCATCATTAGTGACCGCAATTACAAAATCCGTTTTATTTTCCAACTGATCAGAAATTTCGATATTAAGATAATTATCTCCGTCTGTTATGATCGGAGCAAAAGAAATATCTACATTTTGGGGAACATCCGTCCAGATCGAAAGTCCTGGATCTCCTAATAAATTATAGACATAAAAATAAAATTGATCGGAATCATTGGCATCATTATTTCCATCCATGTCATGGCAATTCGGATAATTGATATAAAGTTCCATTTTCCCGCGTAAAAGCATTTCACCGCATCTGAAAAGTTCTTCCTGGGTTATACCCTGATAAATTCCAATATCATTGGCATTATTAAATGGTGTTTTTGTATCATGCTCACTCGGTCCGATAAAACCAATCGCACCCTTTGGTAAGGCAGGAGAACCGCTATTGAGCCAGGTTTCTCCAAAGCAACTGGGATAATCATAAGTTGCATAATCTCCGCCACCGCAAACTATACTCGTGATCATGGGAAGTTTGTAACCATTGTTCAAAGACTGAACATCATTAATGTTATACATCGAACCCCAGCTACTCGACCAGTAACCAGGACCGCCAAAACCGCGATAATTCACAAAAGTGCAGCCGGTATTGATAAAATTGTCGATATAATTATTATTAGACTGGTAAGGTGAAATAAAAGTATCAACGAATGTATAAGTGAAATCCAGGAGTTTTTCGCGGCAAGCCATTACAGTCTCTCTCCCGGAATTATATTCATACCAGCCGTTCATCACAACACTGAGCATGATCGCTCTTGTGAACCAGTCGGAACTTGTTTCAGGATTACTCTCGTAACTGATGATTTTATTAATGATCGTCTGCAATTGCTGGATTGTCCTTATTGATAATCTTCCGATCATTATGTCCGGGAAATAATCATCACCTTCGAGTAAAGTATAGGAATGATCAGTAACATCGGTATAGGTCAGATAACCGTCGATATAATCAGCCGGAATGACAAAACTGCCGTCCACATCTCCGACCAGAACTACATATTCGGGAGGAATTTCCCAGTTATCATAAGCATTCTGGAGATAATTTCTAATTTGATTAAAAGTTGAGCCTGTTTCTGATTTTGGCACAATTTTTGTTTTAAATCCTAATTTCTCTTTCCATCTCGCAAGAGGTTGTAATGCAGAAACGCAGTTATCAGGGCAAATAAAAAGGTAACTTCCCTGATTTTCAGAACGATCAGGTTCTATCCCGAATATTTTTGAGGAAGCGATCTTATTAAAGGTTGAAGTAGAAACATTCCTGTTATTTTTAATCGGATTTTTTGTGATCGAATGATCGATTTCAAATTCGATGTTTATATCTTTCAGTAATCTTATTTTATTCAAAACCGGGTTATATTGAACAACTGCTACCGAAACCTGCGAAAAGCGGATACTTCTCATAATGACCGGATCACCGATAAAAACAATTTCTTCAGGAATCCATCTGTCTATTTCATAGATTTCCTGATTCGGTTCTTCATTATCTTCCCAACCGGAAAAGATGATCTTTTTATTAAGAGAAATTTCATTAAAATCGTAATCTATTTCTTTTACTGTATAATTCCCATTGTCAGGTAAGTTTACAAGTTTTGTATATTTTGGAAGTTCCGGACTCCCAATAATTCCATTGTTTTGACAGTTTTTAACATTGATCTCTAAATATTCATTATCCGGATTTTCTGTTATTTCAAAGTCGGTGGGATTTCCTGAAATGATGATATTTCCGTTCAGACCGGATATTTGTAATTCACTTGAAACAAGTAAAATAGAAGCACAGAACAAGATCATTAAAAAAATCTTTTTTCCCATATTTAATTCCTCACAATATTTTTTTCAAAAAGTGTTCTGCAACAATCGAAATTGTCATTGCGAGATGTCTTACATAGAAATTCCTGCGAAGCAATCTGAAACTCCAACTTACTATGAAGAATGAGATTGCTTCGTTTGTAAAAGCAGGAAGAAATCCTCGCAAAGACGCCTCTCTAAATTCTTCATTGCAAGTCACCCAGTTGTGCAGAACTCATTTATTCTCCAATAATTCAAAAAAAATTACATAAATTATCGGTCAATGATTTATGCAAGATATATTCCAGAATTTATGAGTAATAGAAACCGTATCTTCATTACAACTTGTGAAATTTTCCTGATCTATTTCAAAAAACTCTTCTTAAAAATCCTCAAATTATCTTTTCGTAAAGTTATCCCTTCATTATCAAAAAATTCCAGTTGTGTTTTCATTAAATTTTTATTTGACATATAAAGTAACTATAATGTAATTAAATTGGAGGTAAAAAAAATGAAAGCAAACTTGATAGCAATTGGAAATTCAAAAGGTATAAGAATACCAAAAATAATATTAGAGCAATGTCATATTAAGAACTTTGTTGATTTGGAAGTGAATGATGACCTGATAATGATCAGACCTTTTAATGAAAATCCCAGGAAAAACTGGGATAAAGAATTTAAAAAAATGCATAAAAACAGCGATGACAGACTTTTTATCGATGGCAAGATAGATATAAATAATCAGGATTGGGTATGGTGATCGAACAATACGATATTTTCCTGATTTCTCTTGATCCCACTATCGGTCATGAAATCAAAAAATCCCGTCCTTGTGTTGTAGTTTCTCCAGATGAAATGAATCGAAATATTGCTACAGTTATCATTGCTCCCATGATAACTAAATCGCATGATTATCCAACTCGAATAAGGTTGAATTTCAGTAATAAATCAGGTTGGATCGTTCTGGATCAGATCAGAACTGTCGATAAGAAAAGATTAGTGAAAAAACTTGGACATCTCGACCACAAAATAATCCGGCAGGTTAAAAATACCATTAAAGAGATGTTGGTTGATTAATTTTACTTATTTTTAGGTTTTATTTGAGAAAACTCTTCTTAAAAATCCTCAAATTATCTTTTCGTAAAGTTATCCCTTCATTATCAAAAAATTCCAGCAGTAACAACGAAGTTGCCCGATTACTGTTTATCAGATCACGAAATTGAGCAACAGTAATTCCCTCTTCATGCTTCTTTAAAAAATCGATCAGAAGTTTTTTGGAATTTTCAATAAGATCAGCGTGCAGATAGATTTGTTTGATAAAATATACTTTTTTCTTTTCGATCAGATATTTGAGAATTTGTTTGAGTTTATTTTCCGCAATTCCTTTTTCATTCATCAAAGCGAACATTTCCTTATTATCAGGAAGCTTGGTTCC
>DRTC01000678.1 GCA_011372345.1 Candidatus Cloacimonadota bacterium | reverse complement strand
GCTCTTGTCCCTTGTCCCTTTCTCAAACAAGATTGTTTGAGTTACTCATACTTGAGTGATTTCACCGGATCAGCATTGGCAGCTTTGATCGTCTGGAAACTGACTGTGATGATGGAAATGATCAAAGCGATCATACCGGACAGAATAAATAACCAGAAATTAATTTTCGTGCGATAGGCAAAATTCTGCAACCAGTTATTCATGGCAAAATAAGCGAGGGGCCAGGCGATCAGGTTTGAGAGAAGAACCCATTTGGCAAAATCTTTGGAAAGCAGGAAGACAACCGATCTAACTGAAGAACCGAGAACCTTCCAGATACCGATCTCTTTGGTCTTTTGTTCTGTGATAAATACAGCGAGACCGAATAATCCAAGACAGGCAATGAAGATAGCTGAACTTGCAAAAACGATTATTTTATTAGCAAAACTAATCTCGTTAAAAAATTGATTATTAAATATTTCGCTGAAATCAAAAATTCTGAAATTTCTCTCTTCCCATATTTCTTTGAAGATCATTTCCAGATCTTCCTTTGTTTTCTCGACCTGTGTACCGTTGGTTCGGATCAAGAGAAAATTACTGCGTGGATCAAAATGAATGACCATTGGTTCTACTTTGCGGGTTGCCTTCCCGAAATGAATATCTTTGATAACACCAACTACTGTTAGATAATTATCAGTTCCTTCAGCAGGAATATGGATGATCTCTTTGCCAAGGGGATCGTCCCAACCGGACATTTTAAGGGCGGTTTCATTAATTAAAACGGAAGAAGAGGAATCAACAGGAAAATCTCTGGAAAAATTTCTGCCTGTCAGCAAATCGATATCAAGTGTTTCAATAAAATTTTCATCAATAAATAATTCTGCAAACATGATCCCGAAGTCCCCGTTTTTGTGATCAAAGAAAACTTCAGCAGTAGGTAGGGTAGCTCCGGGTAATTGTCTGACTCTTGTAGCTGAAATCACAGCAGGAATGCTCTTTATCTGTTCTTTAAAAAGATCATTTTGATAAGTAATATTTTCATCAAAGGCAGGAACAACAAGGATATTGTCTTTCTTATACCCGAAATCAATCGACTCGAGATATTTTATCTGGCTGATAACAATTAAAACACTCAAGATCAAGGCAATCGAAACAGTAAATTGACTGACTACCAGAATGCGTCTGGAAGTTGTTCCTTTCTTACCTGATTGAATCCCGCCTTTAAGAATTTTTACAGGTTTGAAGGAGGAGATCATTAATGCCGGATAAATTTCTGAAAGAATTCCAATAATAATTGTCATCACTAACATAAAAGGTAAAATATAGGGAGTTTTGAAAATATTGAATTCCAATCTTTTATTCAAAAATGGCTGCAGATGTGGGAGGAATACTTCGACAAGAGCAAGGGCAATGAGCATAGCGATAAGCGTCAGCAGGATGGATTCTCCCAGAAATTGTATGGAAAGATGTCTCTTGTTTGAATCCACAACTTTACGCATCGAGATTTCCTTACCTTTTTTGGATGAACGCGCACGGGAAAGATTAATAAAATTTATGGATGCTACTAATAAGACCAGGAATGCAATCACAAGCAAACTATACACGATCGAGACATCGCTTTTATTTAGATTAAAAGCATCATAACGAAGTTCCATTGATTTCAAATGCATATCGAGAAGAGGCTGGAGTTTCGGAGTGAAAACAGATGCCATCTTGTTGTCTCTCGCCACCTGAATTATTTTCCTTTCAACTTCAGCCGGGATACTATTATTCCGAACTCGAATATAACCGGTCAAAGTCAGGTTTTCCCAGGAATCCCACCATAATGGATTTATGGAAACATCCATATTCAGAACAGCACCATAACGCAGGTAAGTGTTAAAAGGAGGATTTTCAAGAATACCAGCAACGAATCCATTTTCCAGAAAAGATATTTCAAGAGCTTTTCCCAGAGGATCATCTTCTCCGAAAATGCTTCTGCTGTCTGTTCCGTTAGATATACAGCATTCGGATCTTTTAATGGTTCTGCTGTTTCTCCGCTCAGAATATTTGGCTTGAAGACTTCAAAAAATCCCGGATCAGTCAGCATTGCCCTGCGGAAAATTGCCAGCGAATCATCCACTTCCATATCTGCTCTTTTGATCCTGACACCATATCCGCTGATACGGGTTGCGGCTTTGATTTAGGGAATAGCATCTTTCAGTTTGAAGTACAGAGGACCAACTGTTACTGCTGAAATCCAGTCTTTGGAATTGTCATTGGAGACAACGCGATAAAGATTTTGAGCTTCTTCGAATTAATGATCAAAAGTCAGGTCGTCGCTCATATATAAGCTGATAATTATGCAGACAAAAAGTCCGAGAGCAAATCCGAAAATATTAATGATGGAGAATCCCTTATTGTTGATCAAATTCCTGACAGCGACTTTAAGATAGTTTTTAAACATAGTTTCCTCCTTCATTATTAATTATATCTGAAAATTGTATGCCAATAATAAAATATGGAAAAATGCAGGTATAAAGCCTTTTAATTCTTCAGTGGTCTTTAAGTTAGCGTTCATTAATGAACAAAATATGTACATATATGAACGGAAGATCAATAAGTAGTAAAAATGGAATAGGATTTATTATGGTTTTGTGTTTTTGATAAAATATTAAGAATGGATTCATAAAAAATATAATTCCCTGCCCCTGAAATATAATCTGTGAAAATCTTATTTTATAGAAAAATAATAATTTAATCCTTGACAACAATTTAACCAATTTTCAAAAATTGTTCCGGACAAAAAATAATAGATGTGGAAAATTTAAAAATTATCGGGAAAGAATAATTTTTCAAAAGTGAAAATTAGATATTACTTCTGAAATATGGAATAATTACAAGTGATCATCTGATTTTTCAATTGAAATATTTATCAGGCATAAGTGCATTAATGTTGGGAACAAGTTCTTTAATGTTGGGAACAAGTTCTTTAATGTTGGGAACAAGTTCTTTTATATTGAGAACAAGTGCATTAATGTTGGGAATAAGTTCTTTAATATTTGGAACAAGTTTTTT
>DRTC01000677.1 GCA_011372345.1 Candidatus Cloacimonadota bacterium | reverse complement strand
GAAATTGACTGGCAGGCAGTTTTTGAAACTGATCCGATTGAAGATCTGGGAATTCCGGAAGAAGCATATTCTGCTTTGAATGAATTATTTTCTCATTTGAAAATCTATAATTTCGGAGAGTTACCGGAAGATGTTATCGGTGAATTATTTGAAGAGATCATCGATCCGAAAAGACGACACGAATTGGGACAATATTTCACTCGTGAAGACTTGGTAGATTTGATCATTGCAACGATTGTGAATGATAAAGATAAAATATATGCAGATCCAACTTGCGGTTCAGGAACTTTTCTGATCAGGTTGTATGATAGATTGCAATTCTTGAGCGGATACAGAATGAAGCACGAAGAAATTTTAAACAGGATTTGGGGAATCGATATTGGTAAATTCCCCGCTGAACTCTCCACAATAAATTTATTCAGGCAATCTCCGGGTAATTTTGAAAATTTTCCCCGCATTATTCATAAAGATATTTTTGAAATTTCTGCCGGACAGAAAATCGAATTTCCTCCGAATAATGTGAATTACAATCAGAGATACAACAAAGTTAAAATAAAAATTCCTGAATTTTATGGTCTTATCGGGAACTTCCCTTATATCAGACAGGAATTGATTGAAAGAAATGTTCAAGGGTATAAACAAACTCTTACCAAATTGTTGGCTTATGAATACCTCGCAGATTATCCGAAATTGTTTAAAATAAATCATATTACCGATAAACAATTTGAAAATTTCTTAAATCAAACAGAAGCAGAAAAAAAGAAAACTATAAACCACTGGTTAAAAAATCAATTTGTGGAACTAAAACTATCCGGACAGGCAGATATTTACACATATATTTTTATTCATTCTGCAACTCTTTTAAATAAAACCGGTTCATTTGCCATCATCACTTCCAATTCCTGGTTGGATGTCGCTTATGGTTCTGTTCTCAAAAAATTCTTTTTAGACCATTTCAAAATTAAGATGATAGTTGCTTCCTGGGCTGAACCCTGGTTTGACGATGCGGCTGTGAATACTGTGTTCACGGTTCTGGAAAAATGTGATGATGAAAAGAAACGAGATAATAATCTTGTTCACTTTGTAAAACTTAAGAAAAAATTAGAAAAATTGATTCCGGAAAGAAATCTGAAAGTCGAATCTAATAACCGTTGGCGAAGAATTGATGGAATCGTAAATACTATAGAATCTGCTCAATATAAATCTGAAAAGATCGATGATAAAATTTCCTCTTTTGAGAACGAACAGATGCGTATCAGGTTAATTGAACAAAAGGAACTGCCTAAAGAAATTGAAACACAGAATGAATTTTCCAAATGGGGAAAATACCTGCGAGCACCCGATGTCTATTTTGAAATTCTGGGAAAATGCAAAGATAAACTCATTCCACTAAAAGAAATCGCGGATGTTAAAAGAGGTGTAACGACCGGAATTAATGACTTCTTTTATCTCAAACCAATTGAAGAAAATAAAAAGGAAAAAACAATTCTTTGTGAAAATAGCAGAGGTTGGAAAGGGAAAATTGAAAGCAAATATTTGAAGCAGGTCATCAAAAGCCCGAAAGAATCTGATAGTATTATCATTGATCCCAAAAAATTGAAAAACCTGATTTTTATCTGTAACAAAAGCAAAGCAGAATTAAAAAAAGCAAACCATTTAAACACTTTAAAATATATTGAATGGGGTGAAACGCAAAGAACAAAAGATAATAAATTATGGACTGAAGTTCCTTCGGTTCAGGGCAGGAAATATTGGTGGGGATTAACTAATAATAAATTTTCTAAAGTTATTGCTTCAAAAGGAATTAACGATAGATTCTTTTTCTTAGCTAATGAAATAGAAATTGCAACTAATAATAGATTGTACGAAATTGATTTTTTTAAATTAAATAAAAAAACAATGAATTATATAAATTCAACCTTGCAATATTTATTTTTAGAAATAGCAAGCAGAGTTAATCTTGGAGATGGATTAATTGATAATGGTAAAGATGCAATTGAAGAGTGTATTTCATTAAATTTTGAAAAATTAGAGGATTTTAATGTAGATAATTTAAAACTATTTAAAAGAAAAATAAAATCAATTTCAGAAGAAGTGAAACTTAAAGATCGTCAGGAGCTTGATAAAGCAGTTCTGAAAGCACTCGGTTTAAATCCCGATGAATATCTTCCCCGCATTTATGAAGGATTAACTGAGATGGTGAAAGAGCGTCTTGAATTACCAAAAATGCGAAAGAAAAAGAAAAAACAGAAAATCAAAATCTCTTATAATGAAGTTAAGAAATCTGTAGTAAACGAAATAATTGGGAACAAAATCAAAAAATTCCCTGAAGATTTTTATACGGATGCAAAGCTGGGTCATGATTATGAAAGTGTAGAAACAGAAGTTTATAATACCAGCGGGAAAGAACTTCATATTGATGAGTTTATGCATATTTGCACTTTGCTTGATGAAGAAAATGAAGAGATATTCACAACAGAAAATATTGAAGTTGCAGAATTTGCAGTCATTCTGGCAAAATCTGATGTTCGCAGATTAAAGATTCCCAAAGACGAAAATATTGTAAAAAAGACATTGGAAAATTATAAAAATTATATTTCATTATTAAGAGAACAATTAGAAGCAAATGCCCAACAGAAACTTCATAATTGGGCAGAAGCAGAACAGATGGCAAAAGAGATTCTGGAAGAATATGGGTTGAAATTATTAATATAAATTCGTGTATATTCGTGTTAATTCGTGGCTAAAGGATTTTTATGAAAAAAAGAAAAACGAAAATAATCAGGAATTATCTAAAACATCCCGAAGGTTCGGTCCTGATCGAAACCGGAAATACAAAAGTGATCTGCACAGCAACAGTCCAGGAAGGAGTTCCGCCGTTTTTGTCAGGAAAAGAACAAGGTTGGATCACAGCGGAATACGGAATGCTTCCACGCAGTACGAATACAAGAATGAATCGGGAAGCAGCGAGAGGAAAGATCAGCGGCAGGACAGCTGAAATCCAGAGATTGATCGGTCGTTCTTTGCGTTCGGTTGTGGATTTGAGAATTCTCGATGGATTTACAATATTGATCGATTGTGATGTTATCCAGGCAGATGGTGGGACGAGAACAGCTTCCATAACCGGAGCTTGCGTTGCTCTTAATGATGCTTTTCGGAAAATGATCGCAAGTAACAAAATAGAGAAGAATCCGTTACAGGAATGGATCGCAGCTATCAGTGTGGGAATAACCGCTGGAGAACCTGTTCTCGATCTATCTTATGAACAGGATTCACAGGCGGAAGTCGATATGAATGTGGTCATGACGGAATCCGGGAAATTTGTTGAAATTCAAGGAACTGCAGAGGAAAAACCGTTTTCTGACGAGCAGTTGAAAATTATGTTAAGGTTGGCAAAAAAAGGAATCAGGCAATTGATCAGAAAGCAAAAGGAACTTGTGTAACTTTGCGGAAAGATCGATCGAAGTAACTTTCCGAATCTCATTTGTGAGAATATCTTCGGGGTAAGCTTCGGAAAGTTTTGTTCTTGACACTATAACGCTGTTTCCGGAGAAAGTTCCAAAAAAATTTTAGGAAAGAGTATGTTCAAAAAAAATAAACCGAAACCTGTAAAAAGGAAAATTCCAGCAATTCAGGGGTGGATAGAAGCGATCTTGTTTGCTTTTGTGATCGTTTTTCCGATAAAAAATTATACCCTTCAAAACTTTAAAATCCCTTCTTCATCGATGGAAAAAAGTCTTCTCATCGGTGATTATCTGATCGCTAATAAATTGAAATATTTTTTTACAGATCCGCAGCGGGAAGATATTGTAACATTTAAAAGTCCTGCTGATCCAACCTATCCTCAACCTTCGGAAAATTATGCCAGGCTCGTTGGACCTCTTTATTGGAACAAGGAAAAATGGGGCTTCAAATGGCAGGAAAAGAAAAATGTTGTGAAAAGAGTGAT
>DRTC01000676.1 GCA_011372345.1 Candidatus Cloacimonadota bacterium | reverse complement strand
TGCTTTATCCGATATTGCTGAAGATATTAAAAATGTTATTGTCGGTGAACCTACCTGGCAGATCAGGATCGAAGGACACACCGATAATATTCCCATCTTTACGAAACAGTTTGCTTCCAATTGGGATTTATCTACTGCCCGGGCTTTAAGTGTGGTAAAATTCTTCATCGATAATAACCATTTTTTACCGGATCAGTTACAGGCAATGGGTTATGGAGAGTTCAAACCTCTTGTTCCCAATAATACTCCCGAACACAGAAAAAAGAATAGAAGAGTAGAGATAAAACTTAGTAAAAAATATTAAAAAGGAAACAATATGAAAAAAAGATCATTTATAATTTTAGTATTGATGTTCTCGATGTTTGTTTTAAAGGCTGTAGGAGTTGAGTTTGGTTCCTCAGAAAATCCTGCCTATCAATTGCAGTTAGCAAGAGACCTTCACCGGCATGATTTCAAAGAAGATGCTCTGGAACTTTTCATCAGGTTATACCATCATTCAAAAACTCCCAAAGAGATCAAAGCAGAAGCTCTTTATATGATGGGTCAGATTTCCTTTGAATTAGAGAGATATGAAACTGCTCTTGACGATTGGGAAATTCTTTATAATGATTTTCCTGAACATAAACTGACTGAAGATGTTCTGACAAGACTGGCAGATATCAGGAATACTGCCAATAGAAGAAAAAAAGCAAAAATAACGGTTCTCGATGTTGCTAATGACTTTTATCGCCATAATTTTACGGAAATAGCAAAAGAAAAATTCCTCGATATTTATCATGATCCTTCCTCATCCGAAGAAGAGAAAGCAGAAGCTCTTTACCTGGTCGGACAAATTACTTTTGAAGAAGGTAATTATTCGGTTGCTCTCGACGATTGGGAAATTCTTATTCTGAAATTTCCCGAATCAGCCCAGACAAAAGAAATTGCCAAAAGAATTCCGCAATTAAGAGATATTATTACCAGTGATATGGAAGGAACTGTGACCAATGTAGTTGCTCAATCATATATGATCAATGGAGATTTCTGGTCAAACGCAGAAAGGAAGTTCACTATCGATTCTTCCTGGATGCCAAGTCTTGAAATCGCCATCAAATGGTACGATAAGATCATCAGCGAATTTCCGGGTACAAATGACGCTGCACTCGCTTATCAAAGAAAAATGTTTGCTTTACTTGGTTGGAAAGAACCAGGCAGAAAAGGAAAAGCTTTTGGCTTACAGGCTGATTTTAATAAATATATTGGTCAGGTTTTAGAGACTTTTAACATTTTTGAAAGAGAATTTCCTAATAATTCCTTTCTGCAAGGTTTTCGTTATCAAATCGCACAAGCTTACTGGGCTAATGAAGATTGGGCAAATACCAGAAAATGGCTGCAAAAAGTTATTGCCGCAGGACAAGGAGAAGAGACTTTTTACACTGAAACTGCGAAAGCTCGCTTGAAAAAAATAGAATATTAATTCTCTTTTTAAACTAAGGGTGAAATTTATTTTCACCCTTTTTTTGTTTGTAATATTTTTCTCGTTCCCAAACACCTGTTTGGGAATGTATTTTTCTGCTTCCTAAGACTGAAATTAGTGGTTAATGAATGATCCGATTGATTTAACCTTTCAGTCATTAACCATCAGTTTCAACTCATGTAGCAAACCAATAATTTCATTGACACATAATCCCCTTCTAAAAAACCTCTGCTCTGAACAATAATCATAAATTGTTTTGGAGAAAATATGAAAAAGCATTTAATATTTTTTTTCCTTCTCTTTCTCGTTCCCAAACTCCTGTTTGGGAATGAAATACTGTCCTCCCCAATTATAGAATTCACCGCAACTGACAATCCCAATGATGACGGCACCGCACTTATTCTTAACTGGAAGATCAATTATCCTGATACTGTTCTTCTCATCCCTGATCCTTCTCGTTCCCAAACTCCTGTTTGGGAATGTATTCTTGAAAGATCAGTAAATGGAATCGATTTTGAAAAGATTCAGCAAATCGATCAATTGGAAGGTCAATTTACCGATGGTCAGGATATTGAGCCGGAAAAGGAATTTTTTTATAAGCTGAAAATCCTGACTGAAAATGATAAACTGCTCGCTTCCAAAGAAATTTCTGCCATTTCCAAAGCTCAATGGTTCAATAAAGGAAAAATATCTCTGTTAGCAATGGCGTTGATTTTAGCGTTTTCTATCATCTACTTCATTTTTTCAGCAAAAAGCGGGAAGGAACTTTATATCAGGAAGATCGCCGGTTTGGAATCCATGGATGAATCTGTTGGAAGAGCCACGGAAATGGGAAGACCGATCCTGTTCATTCCCGGAATTCTCGATCTCGATGATATGCAGACCATTGCCGGACTCACGATTCTCGGGAAATTAGCTCAGAAAGCTGCTGAATACGATGCTAAATTGATCGTGCCTGTCTGCCGTTCAATGGTTCTCTCTACTGCCAAAGAAATTGTCAAAGAATCTTACCTTAAAGCCGGACGACCCGATGCTTTTGATCCTGATTCGGTTTTCTATCTGACAGATGATCAGTTCGGTTATGTTGCTGGAGTTGATGGAATTATTATGCGGGAAAAACCAGCAGCAAATTTTTATCTCGGAGCATTTTATGCCGAATCATTAATTCTCGCAGAAACCGGTTTTGCCAGTGGAGCTATCCAAACTTCCGGAACTGCTATGCCGAGTCAATTACCGTTTTTCGTTGTTGCCTGCGATTACACTCTGATCGGGGAAGAACTTTTTGCAGCCTCTGCTTATCTTTCCAAAGAACCTCATCAACTCGGAAGCTCGAAAGGTCAGGATGTGGCACAAACGATATTTGTTGGAGTTCTATCACTTGGAATTATTCTGGAAATTATTGA
>DRTC01000675.1 GCA_011372345.1 Candidatus Cloacimonadota bacterium | reverse complement strand
ATTTGGGAAAGAGAAAATGGTAGTGGAATTTTCCATCATTTCGGAAATAAGGATTTGAGTTTGTCCGAACTCAAGAAAAATGACCAAATCAAGATCGATGGATTTGTAATTCCTGCTTCTCAAATCGTATTGGCTGAACAAATCCATGGAAATTCAGTTCAAATCGTAAGTCAAAATGATATCGGAGCCGGAATTACCCAAACTCCAATTCCTGCTGTCGATGCTTTGATAACAAATGAAAAGAACATTTTCCTTGCCATCAAAACAGCAGATTGCGTTCCGATCTTGATGTTCGATCCGATCATAAAAGTAATTGCTGTCGTTCATTCAGGGAGAGAAGGAACACGGAAAAATATTGTTCGAGAAACTCTGAAAATATTGATGAAAAATTTCAAATCAAACCCCGAAAATATTTTAGTGAAACTCGGTCCATCGATTTGTGAAAAATGTTATGAAGTTGATCAAAACACTTTTGTAAATTTTGTGAATTCAACCGGAATCGAGCAGCAATTTTCCTTTCTGAATATTAAAAAAGTTCTGCTTCATCAACTGAAAGAAGCAGGAATTTCTCTCAAAAATATCGAGAATATCGACATCTGCACTTTCGAGGATGAGAACTATTTTTCTTATCGAAGAGATGAACTGAAAGGAAGGCAGATTTCGTTGATTGGAATGCTCAATAAAGATATTTAATATTAGAAAATCAATGAAATACCAAACAATCACCAGTATCAAAATCCAGGCAGAACCCTAGTATCTTTCAACTATTATCGATCTGGTTGGAAGCATTTCCAAAAAAGCGGGATTGGAAGAAAAGCAGATAAAACAACTGCAACTTGCCGTCGAAGAAACCTGTTTGAATGTGATCAAGTATGCTTTTGATCCGGATGAAACCGATTTAATATTTCCCATCTTATCTTCCTGCAACATTCAGCACTTTTGTTTTCTTTTTGAGAAATCTCAAAACTAAATAAGCCAGCAGAGAAAAAATAAAAATTCCCAGCCAGCAATTCGAAACCTCAAACCTGCCGGTTTCTATAAAATTCCGAAAAATATGCAGGAAAACAAAACAGCAAATCATTCCGAAAAATCCGGAATATTCCATTCTCAATACTTTACGAAGCGAGAAATCCAATTCAGACTTTTTCCATTTTCTGAAATTCGGGAAAAAGGGTGGAGTTTTTTCTGACCAGTTAAAATAATCTTCTCCGAACTTCTCTTGCAAAAATGATTCTTCCGCATACATAATTCTCTCATAATAGATCCAATAAAGAAGACAGAAAATAAAGAGTAGCCACCAGGATTGCACGAATAAAATAATCCCCAGCCACATCAGGAAATTCCCGAGATAAAGAGGATGCCGAACAACTGAATAAATTCCGGTTGTATTCAAAGAATCTGCGATTTGATTTTGAGTATTCCTGCCCGAAGTCCTTCTCGGAACATGCCCGATCGTTATGATCCTGACTGCAAGTCCAAGAAAGGAAACCAGCAGGCAGAATTTGGTGAAAATCATTTCAACTAATCTATTTTCCGGTAAGAAACTGCCGGTCAGAACTCCCAGAATAACCAACGGTAAAAGCAGGAGCGGAAGATAACTGCGATGTTTAAAAAGCCAGTCTCCCTGATTTCTTAATTCATTTTTTAAAGCCATGAGTTCATAAATTATTTCATTGTTTTTTTGTAAAATAAAAGTTTTTGTGGTTGCTAATAAAGCAAAATAAATGTAAAGAACATAAAGAGACTTGACTTTATCCGGCATTTGAGAGATGGAGTTAAGTTCAAAAAAACAATCATTATGAATATTGCTCCTTTTCATCAGAGATTATTTATCTTCATTTCATTTGACAGTTTCAAATTGAAATAAAATTTAACAAAAAATTTAGGAGTTTTCTATGAAAGATCAGAAGTATAAAATCGGTGTTTGTCAGTTCCAACCAAAGTTGTTTGATATAGAACATAATCTAAAAAAAATGGAAAAAATGTTATCAGGAATAAAAGCAGACCTGATCGTTCTTCCAGAACTGGCAACTTGCGGATATGTTTTCAACAGGATCGAAGAAGTTAAGAAGGTCAGTGAATCAGCTGAAAACGGTCCGACCGGAAAATTATTCAGGGAATTGGCTTCTGATAATAACTGCAGCTATGTAGTTGGATTTGCTGAAATTGATGATGGAAAATTATTCAATTCCTGTATGCTGATCAATCCTGATGGGAATATTTTTGTATATCGAAAGATCCATCTTTTTTGTGAGGAGAAGAAATGGTTTGAGGTTGGAAATTTGGGATTTAATGTGTTCAACGCGAAAAATGGGATTAAACTCGGTTTGATGGTCTGTTTTGATTGGATTTTCCCGGAAGCAGCTCGTTCTTTATCACTTAAAGATGCTCAAATAATCGCTCATCCTTCTAATCTGGTTCTTCCGTTTTGCCAGCAGGCAATGATCACCCGTTCCATCGAAAACCAGGTTTTCACGATCACGACGAATCGAACCGGATTGGAAAAGAATGGAGAAAAAGAATTACATTTCACGGGAATGAGTCAGGTTGTTTCCAATAAAGGCGAGCTCTTAAAAAGGCTTAACGAAGATGAAGAAACGATTTTTATCACAGAAATTGTACCTCAATTCGCTGATAATAAAAATATTACAGAATGGAATAATGTGATCACGGATAGAATACCTGAATATTATGGATAGAAATTTATATGAATTAGGAAATTTTATAGTTTTATACTTGATTATTTTAAACAATTTTATTTCCTTATCATATGTAGGGATAAGAAATGCATAAATATATTAAACAAAGATTAGAAAAAATTCAACTGATCTGTGAAGATTATAATATAAAAAAACTTTATATTTTCGGTTCTTCATCAACAAACACATTTAATGAACACGAAAGTGACATTGATCTGATCGTGGAATTGAAACCAATGGATCCTCTAAAAAAAGGTGAGACTTTAATGGGTTTATGGGAAAAATTTGAGTTGTTATTTCAGAGAAAAGTAGATCTGCTTTCAAAAATTAAAGTAAGAAATCCATATTTGCAGAACGGAATTGATCAAACAAAAGAGTTAATATATGAAGCCTGATTCAAGGAAATATTTATTCGATATAAAACATGCAATATCTTTGAAAGAAGATTTTGTTCAAACAAACAATTTTTATGAATATCAACAAGATATGAAAACTAAATGTGCTGTTGAACGGCAACTTGGGATTATTGGAGAAGCAGTTAATAATTATAGAAAAATTGAGAATAAGGAATTACCTAATAGTAAACAGATAATTGCTTTACGAAATAGAATTATTCATGCTTACAACAACATCGATGATGAGATTATTTGGGCAATTATGAAAAAAATCACATTCCCAAATTATTAAATGAAATTAAAAAAATATTAGATTAGTAAAAAAGGATATCAATTTCAGAATAGCACCCATAAAAAAAGCTCGATCAAAATTGATCGAGCTTCTTTTTTAAGATGTACAAATACGTTATATTAAAGAAACTTTGACAGCCCTTGGACCTTTGTCAGTTGTTTCAACTTCAAACTGTACTTTTGCACCTTCTGCAAGTGATTTAAAACCATCACCCTCAATACTTGAGTGATGAACGAAATAATCTTTTCCGTCTTCACAAGAAATGAATCCGAAACCTTTTTTTTCGTTAAACCACTTTACTGTACCTTCAGCCATACTTCTACTCCTATTTTTTTTGGAACAAATCCTTTATAAAAGGAAAAATTCCTTGTGAAATAATTTATTATTAGATCACGAAGCCATAAGTTTTTTAGCTGATTTAATGTCAAATAAAAAATTTAAACGGATACGAAATGCTTGTTTTCAATGATTTTAGGATGTGAATCTAAGATGAAAATACAATCGATGTTATTATTTACCATTGATTAAATATCAAAACATTCGATTGTCTATCTTAATTATAGATTTTAATTATAGATTTTAATTATAGATTGTTTTCAAATCTGCAATCGCCCTCTCTGCTAATCTTTCCTTTTTCAGCTTCTTATCCTTGATTTTCTCTCCAAGTTCAGGAAGCAAACCGAAATTCGCATTCATGGGCTGGAAGTTTTTGGTTTCAGTAGTCAGATAGCTATAAAGTTGTCCTGAAATTGTCGTTTCCGGTAAAAAGTTTGAGTTAAACAGCAGACTTGATTTAAGTGTTTTTTTGATAATTTTAGAAACGATCAATCCGCTCCAGATCGATTCCGCATAACCTTCCACACCGGAAAGTTGTCCCGCAATAAAAATATTCGGTTTTTTTTTCAAAGATAGATTTTTATTCAAAATTCTGGGACTATTCAAATAAGTGTTACGATGGATCGAACCGAAACGAAGGAATTCAGCATTTTCCATTCCGGGAATTTTGCGGAAAATCCTCTTCTGCTCTCCATATTTCAGCATTGTCTGACAACCGACAAGATTAAAAGCAGTTCTGTCTTTATTTTCTGCTCGAAGTTGTATAACTGCAAAAGGTCGTTTTCCTGTTTTTGGAATTTCTAAACCAACCGGTTTCATCACCCCGAAACGAAGAGTATCTTTTCCTCGTCTCGCAAGTTCTTCAATGGGAGTACAGTTTTCATAAAATTGGAATTTTATATTTGAGAAAAATTCTGTTTCAAATTCGTGCACTGTGTGTTTTTCAGCTTTGTTCAGTTCTTCAATAAATCGAAAATACTCTTCTTTGGAAAAAGGACAATTAAGGTAATCTGCTTCTCCTTTATCATAACGAGTTTTCCTATAAACAATATTTCTATCGATACTATCAGCAGAAATTACGGGAGCGATCGCATCAAAAAAATAAAGATAATCATTCCCAATTATTTTAGAGAGATTTTTAGTCAGCTTTTCGGAAGTTAAGGGTCCTGTCGCGACAATTGACAAATCATCATTTAGTTCCGTAATTTCTTCTCGAAGAATAGTTATATTCGGATGAGATTCCATAATTTCAGTAACTTTTCTTCCAAATAATTTTCTATCAATCGCTAAAGCGTTTCCTGCCGGAACACTATATTTTTCAGCGATTGGAATCAATTTACAACCGAGAATCTTCATCTCTTCTTTCAGGAGTCCGGAAGCAGTTGTGATCAATTTTGATTTTAGAGAATTACTGCAAACAAGTTCTGCAAAATTTCCGGTTTGATGTGCTGGAGTCTGAACTTTTGGACGCATTTCATAAAGATCGACTTTCCAACCGGCATCAGCAAGTTGTAAAGCCGCTTCCGAACCGGCAAGTCCGGCACCGACTATTTTTATCTTTTTCATTTATTTATTAAACACCGAAAATCACTGAAAACACTGAAAAGCATTATAATATGACTCTTTTAAATTGAAGTTGGGATGCTCTAAAATTTATGAGTAATCCGAGTCTCAAATCAGTTGCTTTCAGATAATTCTTAACTTGAGCGAAGTGAATTTTGTCTATTGTTGAAACTGTTTTCAATTCGATAATGATCTTGTCCTCAACGATTAAATCGGCAAAATAATCTCCAATCTTAACTTTATCAATGAAATAAACTGGAACAGGAAATTGTTGTTTAATGTCATAACCTGATAATTCCAAT
>DRTC01000674.1 GCA_011372345.1 Candidatus Cloacimonadota bacterium | reverse complement strand
GTGAAATTTATTAAGCTATTGCGAATAAACTTGTTAAGTTTTTTGAAACTTCACAAGTTCATAAAAGATAAATTTGCCAAATTTTTGAAATTTGGCAAATTTTAAGTTGTGAGGAAAAAATGAAAGAAAAAATCGATATCCAGAGTCAAGTTGACAAACGGAATATAACCATTGATAAAGTTGGCGTAAAGAAAGTTCGTTACCCGATAATCGTTGAAGATCGAGAGAATGGAGTTCAAAATACTGTTGCAGATCTTGATATTTTTGTCGAGCTTCCTCATCATCATCGCGGCACGCATATGAGCAGGTTTATCGAAGTTTTGAATAAATTCCACAAAGAGAATTTTATTAAGAAACTTCCGGATTTTTTATCTGAAATAAAGAAATCTCTAAACGCAGATGCTTCTTATACAAAGATCAGATTTCCCTATTTTTTAAAAAAGAAAGCTCCGGTTTCCGGTACAGAATCATTACTGTCTTATAATTGTTTTTTTGAAGCTTCATTTAGAGAAAATTTTGATCTTGTTATCGGGGTTGAAGTTCCGGTAACTTCTTTATGTCCATGCTCAAAAGAGATCAGTGAATTCGGAGCACACAGCCAGAGATCTCTGGTGACCGTGAAAGTTTCATTCGATGAATTTATCTGGCTGGAAGAACTAATTGAGATCGTGGAAAAATCTGCCAGCTCGGAAATTTATCCTCTCCTGAAAAGAAGAGATGAGAAATATGTGACAGAAAAAGCATATCTAAATCCTGCTTTTGTGGAGGATATTGTCAGGGATATTACACTAAAATTACAGAAAGATAAAAGGATAAAATATTTCAAGGTCGAATCTGAAAATTTTGAATCTATCCATGATCATAATGCTTATGCTTGTGTGGAAAGGAAAATAGCAGCGAACAAAACTAACAAAATGAACAGAAAAGTAACTCGAAATGCGTAGTTCGGAACTTGTTCCGATCCTGCTTTTTTAGATCAGGAGTTTCATGGCAACGATTCTCAAACAGGACAGTGTCCGGCTACTGACGGATTATTTGAGTTACTGAACAATTCAAGCGAATTGTTTTACGATTCGTAACTCAATTTGCCAAATTGAAGAAAATATAGTTAAAATGTTCGTATTGTTAGTTTTGTCCGTTGCTAAATAAAAAAGGAAAACAGATGAATATAATATCAAAGAAATTAGAAAATGGATTTAAAGTAATTTTTGCGAAAGATACTTCTAATCCATTATTATGTATGCAATTGTATGTAAGAACAGGATCTGCATGGGAAGAGAAGAGTGAAGCAGGATTTTCCCACTTCATCGAGCATCTTGTTTTCAAATCAACACAAAAATATCCGGATAATTCCATTATGGAAAAAGTAACTTTTCTGGGCGGTCAAATAAACGCTTATACGGAATATGATTCAACTTGCTTTTATGTAACTTTACCTGCTGAATATTTTGATGAGGGAATCGAGATTTTAGCTGAAATTGCCCAAAATGTTAAATTCAAGGAAGAAGATTTCAGGTTTGAAAAACAAGTTATAATCGAGGAATTAAAGCAGTTTCAGAATGATCCGGAAGATTTTTTCATCGAAGAAATAGCAGAAAAATACTTCCAACAAAATTCGTATCGAAATCCTATTATCGGTAACTTCAAATCTTTGAATAATGCATTTCTCAAAGATTTAAAAACATTTTATCAAAAAAAATATGTTCCTGGAAATTGTTTCCTGGTCATCTCTGGAGATTTCCAGGAAAATATTTTATCCAATTCATTAATAAAATATTTTGGAGATTGGAAACAATCAAAACTGAAAACAAAACTATCGGTTGCAGAGAACTTTCCTTCCAAACCAAAAATCTTTTCCATCCAAAAAGATATTTCCAATGATATGCTGGCTTTTGTGCTTCCCGATCTTGCCGAAAGTCATCCTGATTCACATGCTTTATTTTTAGCATACAAGATTCTGGCTATCGGGAAAAATTCCATTCTTTTTACCAGGTTGTTCAATGAAGAAAAATTGATAGACAATCTCAAAGTTCATTCATTCAGCGGGAAAAACAATGGTGCTTCCATAATTCTGATCATGCCGAAAAAAAAAGCTGATCTGCATAAAATTTCTACCATATTTTTCGAAGAATTATCAAAATTAAGGTATTTCGGGATAGATGAGAGAAAATTTAATGAGCAGAAAAAAGAACTCCTTTTTTCCTTTAAATATGCTTTTGAATATGTCGAATCATTAGCATCGAGTTTAGGAAATGAAGAGGTTTTAACGACTTATGAGAATTTTTTAAAATATCCTGAAATTATTGGAAGACTCACCAAATCTGATTTTGATAAAGTCATAAAAAAATATTTTCGGATCGATTCACTTTATGTGTTTCATACCGGAAAAAAGTCGTTCAACAAAGAATCTATAAAGAAAATTCTGGTTTCATCAAAACAAATAAAACAATTCCGAGTGCAAGGAAAGGATTTTCTGGAAACAACTCTCGCTAATGGAATGAAAGTTCTTTTCAAAAGAGTGAATGGAAAACCTACCATTGGAATTGCCCTGTCCATCAATGCTTCTCAACTAAATGAAACACAAAAAAATCGTGGGATCAACCTGATGACAGGTGGTTTGATGCTTTATGGAAATAAAAAACTGAATCATGATCAATTCCTGAATTTTTGCACGACTCATGGAATAAATTTCGGTATTTCCCCCGGAACCGAAGCCACAACTGTTCGTTTGAAATGTTTCCGGGAATTCCTTCCGATGAGCCTGCAATTGCTATCCGAGGTAATTTCTTATCCAACCTTTCCCAAAGATTATTTTGAGAATTTAATTCAGACTTATCATAGCAATCTTGATCGAATCAAAGATTATCCCCATTATTATGCTCTTAAACTCTGGAAAGAAATGATGTTTGGAAAGCAAAGCAATTTTCTCAACAAAGAGGGCACAAAATCATCTTTACACAGAATTTCCCTGAACCGGATCCGGAACTGGCATCAAGATTATTATCGAGTTCGGAATATGTCGCTGACCATAGTTGGAGATTTTGATTTTCCGAAAACGATGATGAATATGGATAAACTGTTTCCTGCTCAAAACAATGATATGAAAATTAATCCTGCTAAAGCGATCATTTTTCCTTCTTCACAAAGATTTAAAAAGAGAGAACAGAACCAAAATCAGGCGATCATCAATATAGGAGGATTTGGTTGTTCATCGTTGGAATTCGATAAAAATACTGCATTCCATGTTTTAGCCCAGATCATTGGTGGAGATACAAATTCCATTTTATTCAGGGAATTAAGGGAAAAGAAAGGTTTGGCTTATTCTGTAGACTTTGAATTCAGGTCGATCAAAGAGCTGGGATATTTTATGGCTTCTGTAATTGTGGACAAAAAAAATGAAAAGCAAGTGATAGATCAGATAATTTCTATCCTGGATGAGATCAGGAAAAATGGGATTACCAAAGAAGACCTTGAAAAAACAAAGAATTATATCAGAGGTCAAAGATTATTAGAGGAAGAGAGCATGCTCGCTCAAGCTCATATCATCTCTGTTCTCGAAGCAACTGGTTTTGGTTATGAACATTATCTGAAAAGAGAAGAGCGATTGCACAAAGTCGATCTCGGTGCCATCCATAAAATTGCAGAAGAATATTTTAAAGAAGAGGGATATTTTATTCATGTTTTATCGTAAAAGACAACATTCCGAAGAGCTTCGCACATTCGGAAGTTGATATTTGGAGAAATATGATATCAAAATTCAGAATCAATAAAGAAGATAGATTAGTTGTTTTAACAGGTGCTGGCATCAGTGCGGAATCAGGTTTGAAAACATTTCGCGATAATAATGGTTTATGGGAAAATCATCGAGTCGAGGAAGTTGCAACTCCGGAAGCATTTCGATCAAATCCGGAAATGGTCTGGAGATTTTATAAACAGAGATATTTTCAATTAGCGGAAGTTCATCCCAATCCCGGTCATTTTGCTTTAAAAAAATTGGAAGATTTTCTGAAGCAGAATTTCTTTATCATCACGCAAAATGTCGATGGTTTGCACTTTCAAGCAGGTAATAATAGAGTTCTGGAAATGCATGGTTCTCTACGAAAATGTTTTTGCAGTAAATGTTTACAAAAATACGAGATGCAGGAAATTGACCTTTCTCCCGATGTTCCTGTATGCGAAAAATGTAAGGGAAATTTAAGACCTGATATTGTCTGGTTTGGAGAAATGCCGCATTTTCTGAATGAGATCGATGAGATCCTAAAAAAAGCAGATTATTTTCTGGTTGTGGGAACGAGTGGAGTTGTTTATCCTGCTGCTCAATTTTTATCTATTGCCAGACATTATGGAGCAAAAACAATTGGTGTGAATCTGGCAGAACCGGAGAATGTCCGGATGATAGATGAGTTCCGTCAGGGAAAAGCGGGAGAAATTCTGCCGGGATTGGTCGAGGAATGGATGTTGGAAACTTGAGTCCTAAAAAACATCGGAATGTCCGTAGGTCTTCCGATTGTTTTTATCTCACCGCAAAGGCGCAAAGGACGCCAAGAAAAAACATAATCCTATAAATCCTGTTATCCTGTCTGATTAAATCTGAGGTGATTCCAACATTCCGAAGAGCTTCACACATTCGGAAGTTGAAAAAACATCTGAATGTTCAGCTTGCTGAATCTTCCGATTGTTTTGAAAAAACATCAATATTCCGAAGATTCGGCAAATCGAAACATTCGGAAGTTGAATACAGAATTGAGGATAAATGCAAAAAATATCAATTGGAATAGATTCCGGATCAAGAACTACAAAAATAGTCATATTTCAAAATAATCGAATAAAATATTCAAATGTCGTTGATACGGGAGTTAATCCCAAAACAACATCAGAATTTTTATCTAAAAAAACATTGTCAAATTTGGAAATTAATAAGAGAGATATTTCAAAAATATATGCGACAGGTTATGGAAGAAAATTAGTTAGATTCGCTGATAAACAGGTTTCCGAAATTACTTGTCATGCCAGAGGTGTGAACTTCCTTTTCCCTGAAGTTAGAACTGTCATCGATATCGGAGGTCAGGATTCTAAAGTGATCCTCGTTAACGAGAAGGGAAAAGTTATTGATTTTGTGATGAATGACAAATGCGCAGCAGGAACCGGAAGATTCCTGGAAGTTGTAGCTCACATTTTAGAATTAACAGTCGATGAACTCGGTAAGATTTCTTTACAATCCAATGAAAAGATAAATATTGATAGCACTTGTGTCGTTTTTGCAGAATCAGAAATTATCGGATTGATCTCGCAGGGAAAGAAAAGAGCGGATATAATTATGTCAGTTCATCATTCTATTGCTAAAAGGACAAAAAGTTTTCTATCTCAACTTCATTGGCAGAAGCCGGTTGTTTTTACAGGTGGAGTTGCTAAAAATGTGGGGATGACGAAAGCGATTTCATCGGTTTTGAATGCGGAAATAATTGTTCCTGAAAATTCCTTCATCACCGGAGCTCTGGGTGCAGCGATCTTTGCTAGTGAAGTGAATGGTTAATGTTTGGGATGACCTGAATGAACTCAGGGCTGAGTGGTGGTGATCTTATCTTCCATTCACTAAAGTGAAAGGTTAATGTATCATAAAAGTCAAAAAGAAGAATCATGAAAAAAATTATATTATTATTTTTATTGTTTTCTTTCATCGCCTTGATGGCAGAAGATGAAAGAATCGATAAAAATAATGAAATTCTTAGATCCACTCACAATTTCGAATTGATCAAATATTTCCTGAAAACAGAAGAATACACGCAGGCAATAACAATTATCGACTCGACTTTACTCGATTCCGTAATGATCGATTCCTTGATATTTTTTAAGGGATTGGCTTATGAAGGATTAAAAGACTGGGATAAAGCGACATTGGAATTTTCTAAAATAATTATGTCCACTACTAATGATTCCCTGAAAAATTCTGCAAGAATGAAATTCAAACAATCTATCTTACATATTAATCCTGTTCTTGCAGTCGAGAAAGTTACGGCAATATTCGATACAATCAAAATTAATTCTTTGCATAATGACTTACTCCTGATCATTGCCGAGATCTATGAAACCAACCAGCTTTTCAGTGAAGCTATCGATATTTACAAAAATATCAGGAAGGATACGACTTTTTCGGATACTGTTTTCTTAGACCTGAAAATTGCTGTGAACAATATTTTTCAGAAAAAATATGAAGATGCTCTCGAGATTCTTGATCAGATAATTATTTCGAACGATTCTCTGCATATTGAAGATGCTCTCTATTTTTCTTATGTTTCCTGGTTTTCATTGGATAACTTTCAGGAAGCAAAAAAATATCTGATCCGACTCTATACCGATTTTCCGAAAGCAAAAAACAGGTTCGATATTATTTTTAATCTTGCCGGACTTTATGCTCAAGAAGGACAATTTCTACTCAGCTGGTATTTATTGAATGAACTTTTTGAGGAGAGTTCGGAAGTTCAGAAATTCATTATTTATTCGGAAATTAATCGGATCAAAGAAAAACTCGTGCAGGATAGCCTGACTGTTAATCAATTCAAGAATTTCAAACCTGTATTTGAGGAACATATTCAAAAAGAACCGCAATGATTTAGTAGCTCGGAACTTGTTCCGAGTCCAATCTTCGGAAATGTTTTCATAGGATCCTTTCCTTGTCAGAAAAGGAATTCCCGCTAGAAAGCACAGGAATGAGTTAAAGCAAAAAAAATCCAAAGCAGGCAAACCTTCAAAATTTGAAGGAATGAGAATTCTAACTTTATGAATCAAGACAATTTAAGAAGATTAATTGCCTTTAATATTACTGTTCAAAGAAATCCATAAATTTATTTGTGGGAATATGATTCAGGAAGACAAACTAACGGTTTCAACCGTTTTTCTAATAAAATAAAACCATTAAAATGGTTCATTTAAAGGGATTTGTTAATTTTTCCCACAAATAAATTTGTGGGCTTCTAATCAAATTATAAATCATTATTGATGATTAACAATTTTTTAGAAATTTTGGGGGTATGCTTGGTTCTTGAAAAATATTTTGACAGGGATGATATTCTCTAAAGGCTTGTTTGCAGAAATAAGGAAGAAGCTAAAGACAAATCATTTCCAGTTTTGCTACGAGCGGATTGAAAGGGTGATCTCGTCTGCCTGAACCGGTAATTACATTCCCAATCAGGGGATTGGTAACGATTACAAACTGCCAGCAATTAATGACTTTTTGCCTGTTGTCCTTCCAATAATGATGGCAGGTTTTTTTACAACTAAAATTTCCCCTGTATAAACCGGATAACACTTACAAAATCAAAATGGAAATATAATCGGTTTGTAAAAGTTTGGAAGTGACTTAATG
>DRTC01000673.1 GCA_011372345.1 Candidatus Cloacimonadota bacterium | reverse complement strand
TGCAACTAGTGAAAAAGTCATTGCGAGGTATCTTACAAAGGAATTCTTGCGAAGCAATCTACTCCTCTAACTTAATGTGAAGCAAGAGATTGCTTCGTTTGTAACAGCAAGAAGAAAAACTCGTAAAGACATGTTTTTTGAATTCTGCTGAAAAACACTCAGTTATGCAGAACTCATATACAATCCGGATTGTAATGAAGGTAGAATGAAATACAATTGTATTTACTCACATTTCGCAGTAAAATTGAAAACCATTGAAATGGTTCTGTTCATCATATTTTTAAGTTCCTTCATCCAGATAAATCAGGATCTTATTCTGAAAGGGAATATCGTATGAAACTAGGAACAATCAGTGTAACACCACAATTTATTATGGTGAAAAGATATTCGAAAAGAGATCCCATAACTATTTCATTGGAAGTAATTCAGTATGATAACTAATGAACCTAAATGTGTTACCTGAAAAGAGATTGGTGCAAAGAAAGTGATGATACAAATTTCAGGATTAGCTCAAGATCAAGAACTTGAGTTTTGGCGTAAACAAACTAAAAAATTAAAGAGATCACAACAAGATGCAAAACAGTATCGATTACAAAAGAAATCATCAGAATGACAAGAAAATGTTGTAAAACAAGTAGCGAGTTATTATATGAAAAAACTTAAAGGAATAATCGTTTCCTCTGGGATTGCGATCGGATCGGCAAAAATCGTTGATAGAGTAAAACTTCAGATCAAGAAAAAGTCGATCCAGCATCATGAAATTGAGGACGAATTAATAAAATTTGAAAAAAGTGTCGAACATGTTGTCAAAGATATCGATAACTTGATCGAAGATATTTCTCAAACGGAAAACAAAGAAATCCTGACAACCCACAAAATGATATTGCAGGATCCGGAATTCTCAAAAAGTATCATCAACCTGGTCAGTAAAGAACTATTGAGTCTGGAACAGGCAATAAATGACCATTTTACTGATATCGTTAAATTATTTAATAAAATGGAAAACAAATATTATGCAGAACGGGCTCATGATTATGAAGATGTTGCTTACCGTCTTCTCGGTCATATCCTGAAACAGAAAACAGATAATCTTAATAAACTGGATGAGAATTCGATTCTGATCATGAGAAATATTTCACCTTCCGGGATAACCAGAGTTTTTGAGAAGAAGATCAAAGGTCTTTGCACGGAAAAAGGAAGTAAAACCTCTCATAGTTCTATTATCGCCAGATCGATGAATTTACCGACTCTGGTCGGTATTCCCGGTTTATTGGATTCAGTTCAGGAAGATCAGCAGGTTATTATCGATGGTAATGATGGGCAAATAATAATTTCACCGGATAAAGAAACTCTCTCATATTACAAAAAAAAATTAGCAATGGAAACTGCGGAATGGGAAAAACTTCAGGAAATCATAAATCTGGAATCCAAAACTAAAGATGGTAAAAAAATTACTTTGATGAGCAATATAGAAATTCCGGTTGAAACAAGACAGGTCGTAAATTTTAAAAGTGAGGGAATCGGTCTTTTCAGAACGGAATTTTTATTTTTGGATAGAGAAGAACTTCCTTCTGAAAATGAGCAATACAGGATATATAAGAACATTGCTGAAAAAATTGCTCCTTTTCCGTTAGTAATTAGAACGATTGATGTCGGCGGAGATAAACTTTCCAAAATACTGAATATCGAAAATGAAGCAAATCCAAACCTTGGCTGTCGCGGTATCAGGTTCTCTCTCGAACATCATCCGATCTTCAAAATTCAAATCAAAGCAATTTTAAGAGCAAATATTTACGGTAATGTAAAGATCATGTTTCCCATGATCTCGGGAGTCGGGGAAGTTATTAAAGCAAAAAAGGTCATTGAACAATGTAAAAAAGAACTGGAAAATAAAAATGTAGAATTTAACGGAAATATTCAGATCGGTTCGATGATAGAAATTCCATCAGCAGCTTTAACTTCTGATCTGATTTCGGAAGAATGTGATTTCTTAAGTATCGGAACAAACGATCTCGTCCAATATACATTAGCAGTCGATCGAGATAACGATGCTGTAGAATCTTATTATGATCCATATCATCGTTCGGTTATACAATTGATCAAGATGACAATTGATAATGCTCATCAAAAAGGGATAAAAGTCGCTTTGTGCGGTGAACTCGCTTCGGAAAAGGATTTTATTCCAATATTGATCGGACTTGGGATTGATGAATTGAGCGTTAGTCCGGGACGACTTTTAACAACAAAAAAAGAGATTTTGAATTGTGAGTCCAAGAAATGTGAAAAATCCAGTGAAGGAATTTTAAATAAAAAGAGATAAAAGGAAAAATGAAAGAAGAAATTCAGGAAGCAACTTCTAACTTCAAATTTCTAATATCTAAAGGAAAAAAAATGAATAACGAAAAACACTTATTTACTTCAGAATCAGTTACGGAAGGACATCCTGATAAAATGGCAGACAAGATTTCCGATGCAATTTTAGATACGATTCTGAAATGTGATCCGGAAGCGAGAGTTGCCTGCGAAACATTTTTAACAACCGGAATGGCTCTCGTTGGAGGAGAAATTACAACAAGTTGTTATGCAGATATTCCGGGGATTGTTCGGCAAACAATTAAAGAAATCGGATATACGAATGCGGATTTTGGAATTGATTTTCATACTTGTGCGGTTTTAACGACAATCGATAGACAGTCAGTAGATATTGCTCAAGGAGTTGATGTTTCGCGAGATCATGAGCAGGGAGCCGGAGATCAGGGAATGATGTTCGGATATGCCTGCAGGGAAACAAAAGAATTGATGCCGATAACCATCTCGTTTGCCCATAAACTTGCTGAAAGACTGGCATATATCAGGAAAGAAAATATCGTGAATTATCTTCGACCTGATGGGAAAACTCAAGTTACGGTCGAATATAAAAATAAAATACCGGTTAGGATTGAAGCAGTGGTTATTTCTACTCAACACAATGATGGAATTTCTCATGATCAAATCGAGAAAGATATGATCGAACATGTGATCAAACCGATAATTCCTGCTGAATTGATAGATGAAAATACGAAATATTTTGTGAATCCAACAGGAAGATTCGTGCTCGGAGGACCGCATGCAGATACAGGTTTGACCGGAAGGAAAATAATCGTTGATACTTACGGTGGAAAGGGAAGTCATGGCGGAGGAGCATTTTCAGGAAAAGATCCTTCAAAAGTTGATCGAAGTGCATCCTACATGGCGAGATACATCGCAAAAAATATTGTGGCAGCAGAACTCGCTGAAGAATGTGAAGTTCAACTTGCTTATGCGATCGGTGTTCCAGAACCAGTTTCTGTAATGATCGATTCATTTGGAACCGGAAAGATTTCCGATAAAGAACTTGTTTCTATCATCAGAAAAGTATTTCCATTAAAACCGCAGGAAATCATCGAACATTTGAAATTGAAAAGACCGATCTATAAAAAAACTGCTGCTTATGGACATTTTGGAAGAGAATTGCCGGAATTTACCTGGGAAAAAACAGATAAGATTGATGAACTAAAAAAATTGAGCCGTTTATTTTCGCAGATGTAACTCAATCATCTTGATTGAGATTTTAAGCAACTCGAGTTAGTAGAAGGCAAAGATTGGTCTTGACTTCATTCGATTTTAGTCTGATGGAGATGAGAACGATCAATATATCAGTGTTTTAAAGTTGTATCAAAGAAATTATTTATTTCTTTTCAGTAATTTCTCTACTCGTTTCATCTGTATTGGTTTCAAATCAATTTTCTCTAAACCTAAACTGAAATATCCAATCGAATATTTTCGAATTTTCATTAACATTCTATTTAAAAAAACTGAAATCTGCTGATAAGGTGTCGTGTCTAAAACTTTCTGTTTATCTCCCGAAATTTTTATTAAATTTTCCTTTAAAAAATTTGACGCAATATCCTTTTACTTTTTTTTGACATAGCAAATCAGAGGTTAATTTTTTTTACTAAAAGTTTTCACAATAAATCTCGATTTTTTAAATCTAAACCGGGAACGGGTGTATGCATAAGAGATTGAAAACTAAGTTTTTAGGTGTCGAGATAAAATCACCGCTTGTTTTACCTGCAGGTATAATGGATATGTCATTTTCAGGATTAAAAGTCTGTAATGAAAATGGTGCCGGAATTGTAACTTCCAAGTCATTAACCTTGGAACCAAGAAGCGGTCATAAAGGACCGGTTGTCGCTGAATTTGAAGGCGGATTTCTGAATGCGATGGGATTGTGTAATCCGGGAATTGCAGATGGACTTGCTGAAATAAAAGAATTCAAAGAATATTCCGCTACACCTGTTATTGTGAGCGTTTTTGCTACAAATACAGATGATTTTCTGAAACTATCTGAATATGTAAACAATTCAAAAGCAGATTTCCTGGAACTCAATTTATCATGCCCAAATGTTTATGATGAGTTTGGAATTCCCCTGGCTTCATCCAAAAATAAGGTTTTTGAAATTGTTAAAGCTGTGAAAACAAAATCCAAACTTCCGATTATTGCCAAACTTTCTCCCAATGTTCTCAGTATCACTGATATTGCTGTTTCAGCAGAAAATGCCGGAGCAGATGCACTCTGTATGATAAATACGGTTGGACCGGGAATGCTGATCGATACTAAAATGGTGAAACCGGTTCTGTTCAATAAATTTGGCGGACTTTCCGGACCTTGTATTAAGCCGGTTGCACTCAAACTCATTTATCAAACATATTCTACCGTAAAAATTCCGATCATCGGAATGGGAGGAGTTACATCAGGAAATGATGCGATCGAGATGGTGATGGCTGGAGCTTCTGCCATCGGTGTTGGAACTGCTGTTTATTATCGAGGAATTGAAGTCTTTGATAAGATCAATAAAGAGATTATCGATTTTCTGGATGAGAATGATTATACGAGTTTGGAGAATGTTCCAAAATTGGAAAAATTGTAACACAAACATCCTTGTTTATAACCAAAAAATAAAGGTCGTGTTACTAAATGATGTACTGGAAATGTCTCAAAGCAGGAGCTTTGAGTTACGATAAAACAAACAATCCTGTTTGTGAAGGTAACACAAACGTCCTCGTTTGTGAAAAGGGAATCTAGATGGATAAAAGAATAACTCTAAAAATTGATAAAATTGAAACCGAAACGAAAGATATAAAAACTTTTACTTTTCAACATCAATTAGATGCAAAGCCTGGTCAGTTCATCATGATAACAGATTTTGAGGGTGGAGAAAAACCATTGTCGGTTTCAGATTGTACTGCTGATAAATTTTCTATCACTGTCAAAAAGGTCGGTGAATTTACTTCCCGTCTTTTTCAAAAAAAAGAAGGTGATTTTATATCGATAAGAGGAGCTTTCGGTTCCTCTTTTTTTGTATCCAAGGGCAAGGTTTTACTGGTTGGTGGAGGTTATGGTACGATTCCCTTGTTTTTTTTAACAAAAAAATTATTGGAAGCAGGTGCTGATATCTCTGTTTTCAATGGAGCCAGAACAATAGATGATCTGGTTTTTTGTGATAAATTTCAAGAATTAGGAATCAAATATCAGAATATTTCGGAGGATGGAAAATTAACAAGAAAAGGAACATCCATCGATCTGGTCAAAGAATCATTGGCAGAAGAAAAATTCGATTTCATTTATTCTGCCGGACCGGAAATGATGATGAAAGTGCTGCAAGGTGTAATTGGAGAGATCGACTACGAATTTCTGTTTGAAAGATATATGAAATGTGCGATCGGAATTTGTGGAAGCTGCACAATGGATCCGCTTGGAATCAGACTTTGTGTTGAAGGTCCTGTTCTTCCCAAAAAACTTGTAGAACAACTTACCGAATTCGGAAATTATCATCGGAAAGCAAACGGAATAAGAGTCTCTTTCTAATGAAAGAATGAAAGAATGAAGATATTACTGAAAAAATGTAAACTTATAAATGGATTCAAAGACATCATCATCGAAGGTGAGAAGATCATCGATATAAAACCTTGTGGAAATTCCCCTCTCGAGAGGGGTGCGACTTCAGTCGCGGGGTGTGTAGAAACAGACTTCGACCAAATAATCGATATCAAAGGCAACCTCGTAATTCCCGGAGTTATCGATCCGCATACACACATTCGAGATTTGCAGCAATCCGAAAAAGAAGACTGGTTATCAGCCAGCAAAGCAGCTTTGGCAGGCGGAGTTACAACCGTCTTCGATATGCCGAATACGATTCCTGCAACTACAAATTTAATAAACCTGAATCTAAAAAGAGAAGTTGCAAAAAAAACTCTGATAAATTACAAATTCTTTATTGGTGCTACAAATTTCAACCAGAAAGATATTGAAGAAATTCTCGTATCGAAATCTACAGATATTGCTGGAATTAAAGTGTTTCTAGCAGGTTCATCTAACAACGATACAGTAAGTTACAACGAAGTTCTAAAGAGTATTTTTCAAATCGCAAAAAAATATGACAAGATCGTAACTGTTCATACTGAAATGCAAACTTGCTTGAATGAATGGAGAGATAGACTACCTTACAAAACTGTCTTCAAGCACAATGCGATCCGCAACAGGCAATGCTCGATAAAAGGGACAAAACTCGTGCTGGAACTGGCAGAAAAAGTTGGAAATAAGATTTGTATTGCACATTGCTCAACAAAGGAAGAGATTGAAATTATCCGCAAATATAAAAAAAATAATCCCGTTTATTGCGAGGTAACTCCTCACCATCTTTTGTTGAATGAATCGATTTTAGAGAAAGTTGGAAATTTCGGAAAAGTGAATCCACCGTTACGAACTGAAAAGGACAATATCGCTCTTTGGGAAGCGATTCATGACGGAACTATAGATTTTATGGGAACAGATCACGCACCGCATAAACGGGAAGAAAAACTACTCAACTACTCACAAGCACCTTCCGGATTACCAGGATTGGAAACAGGTCTGCATTTGCTTTTGAATGAAGTGAATAAAGGTAATTTATCTCTTGAAAAGTTGGTAGAATTAACAAGTAAGAATGCTTCCAAAATATTTGATATACAAAAAAGAGGAGAGATAAAAGTTGGGAATTATGCGGATTTGACGGTTATCGATATGAATAAAAAATGGAAAATAGATGCCAAAGAATTTAAAACAAAAGCGAAGTATTCACCGTTTGATGGAATGGAAGTGAAAGGAAAAGCAATAACGACTTTTGTGAATAAGAAGATGTATGATTTTTTGCTGATGCATTATGAAAGAGAACAAATATAAACTGAATCGAAAGTTTAAAAGAATAAAAGGTTCCAAAAAAGATGGAATCATCTTCAACTTCTACATTGATGATGAACAAACTCTTCGTTCATTAATTAATAAAGATATTAAAGCTGAAGATTATCC
>DRTC01000672.1 GCA_011372345.1 Candidatus Cloacimonadota bacterium | reverse complement strand
GTCCAACTTTATCTATGTTTTCTTGTTTTTTGAATTTTAGATTTGTGGTTTGGATTTTATTTGAGATTTGTTTATTGAAATTTGGGATTTATTTGATTATCTGATTCTGATAAAATTGTTCTCAACTCCACGCTTGGCTTGATAAAATTGTTCTCAACTCCACGCTTCGCTTTGAAGTCGAGTCCAATTTTATTTTCATTCGTGCATTTCAAGTCCTTCGGTGCGATTCTGTGTTCCTTTGTACCTTAGTGTCTTGGTGGTGAAAAAAGCAAAGAAAAAATCCTTGACTCAGGAAACACCGTTTTTTTGTTTGCATTTCTTAAATCTTCGGGGCGTAGCGCAGTCCGGTTAGCGCACTGGTTTTGGGAACCAGGAGTCGGAGGTTCGAATCCTCTCGCCCCGATCAGATAAATTATCAAAAAATCCGCTTTATCTCTCCAGCAGCTGCCGGAGAGAATTAAAGAAGGTTAATAAAAAAGATTTAACAGGGAAAGTATATTAGAAAAATTTCCTTTTAGAGTTTCGGGCGCTTAGCTCAGTTGGGAGAGCGCCTGCCTTACAAGCAGGTGGTCGGGGGTTCAAGTCCCTCAGCGCCCATTTAAGAACCGGTTTGAGTTTTCAGACCGGTTTTTTTATTATGACAAGTTCAGCCTTGTTCCCTTTCTGGAGAAGAGAGGGAAGAAATCAGGAAAATAGTTATTATTCAGCTGAATCGCTGATCTGAAATTATTTGCTTGACTGGAAAACGGTATAAATTGTCATTCAACCAAAATTTGAGGAAAAATGCCGAAAAAAAGAAGAAAACCCAGAAAGAAAAAGAAAGAGTCGAAAAAGACGATCTACATCTTCCTGTTCACCTTGATCGTCCTATTCGGCTTGTATTATTTCTTTAGTAGTCGTCTCCGGGTTACTTCCTATCCTGAAAAGGAAGAAACCAGAATAGATGTTAAGAAGTTGGAAAAAAAGGACACTGTTCTCGATGCCCTCGATCATGCAAGAACCTTGTTGGGAGTACCGGAAAACCTTTTCAAGACCAGGATCAAAGACGATATTATCAATATTTCCATGGCTCTCAATAAAGCAGAAATGGATCTGAACTATGCGAATATGATCATCACCGGACAGGTCGAGTTGATCGGAGGTAAAATACGCACTGGGAAAGAACTTTACAGCGGTTCTATGCAGATTCTGGAGATCTACGATCCTGAAAATAAACAGGAATACAAGATCAAACTGTATTATGCTCAAGCGAATGTTTATCAGCAGGAAAAAACCAAATTAGCAATTGTGATCGATGATTTCGGGTATTCCGGTGGAAAATTGCTGGAAGATTTCTGTGCTCTTGATAAGAATATTACTTTTGCCATCCTGCCTGATTTGAATTTTTCAGAAAAGGCAATGAATAAGGCAAATACATCCGGTCATGAAACTATGATCCATATTCCCATGGAACCGATCAATTATCCCAGGAATGATCCCGGTGATAATGCCATTTTTGTGCATTTATCTAAAAAAGAGATCCGGAAGAGAATGGAACATTTCATTAAGGAACTTCCTCTTTGCGTGGGTGCGAATAATCACATGGGATCGCTGGCAACCGCTGATAAAGAAGTTATGACCGTCGTTCTGGATGTCTTGAAAAAACATGATATGTATTTCATCGACAGTCATACGACTTCCTCGTCCATAGCGTATGATACTGCTCAACGCATGATGGTACCTTCTTTTGATAATGATTTTTTCCTCGATACTCCGGATATCACGGATGAAACTCTGGCGAAGAAGATTCGAAAATTACAAAATCTGAAAAAAAATAAAGTTCTGCTGATCACACATTGTACGAGCAGGAAAAAACTTGAATATTTGAAAAAATTCCTGGTTAAAATAAAAAACATGAATTATGAATTAGTACCTGTTTCCAGTTTTTTTAAAACTGATTTACCGGATATTTTATGAAAGAATATCATTCTAAGTACTCTTTCATCTTCTCTTCCGAAGAATCAGTAATTTTATTGGGAAAATCCTGTTCGAGGTTGAAGATTCCTCGATAGATGCCGGTGAAAGAAATCCCGGAATGACAAAGAATAAGGAAAAAATCATGGGAAAGATATTAATAGTCGATGATAACAAAGATATGCAGTTTCTTCTTTCCAATATATTAAGAGAAGAAGGATATGAAATTTTTTCAGCCGGAAATGGTAACCGGGCAATCGAGATCGTCAAAAGGAACGAACCAGATCTGGTTTTACTTGATATCAGGTTACCCGGAATGGATGGATTGCAGATCCTGGAAAAAGTCAGGAAGATCGATAAAGATATAATTGTCATTATGATCACTGCTTTTGGCGATGTTAAAAGTGCAGTCCAGGCAATGAAACTCGGAGCTCATGATTATGTAACCAAACCTTTCGATAACGAGGAATTGAGCCTGATAATTTCTAAAGCTCTTAATACCAGATATTTGAGTAAAGAAGTGGATAGTTTGAGAAAACAATTAACGGAAAAAGGTGAAATCGAAAAGACGATGGGCAAAAGTGATGTCATCAAGAAAGTAATAAAACAGGTCGAACTCATCTCTCCCACGAATATGAGTGTGATCATTCAAGGTAAAAGCGGTACCGGCAAAGAAGTTATTGCCCGGATGATCCATCATAAAAGCCTGCGCAAGAAGAAGCCTTTCATTGCTATCGATTGCGGAGCGATTCCTGATACTCTGGTTGAAAGCGAACTTTTCGGACATGAAAAAGGAGCATTCACAGGATCATATTCCCAGAAAATCGGAAAATTTGAACAAGCTGATGAAGGGACCTTGTTCCTCGATGAATTAACTAATCTTCCCCTGGAAGCTCAAGCAAATCTTTTACGAGCTATCGAAG
>DRTC01000671.1 GCA_011372345.1 Candidatus Cloacimonadota bacterium | reverse complement strand
TTTTTGTTTTAGCAATTGTAATTTTGCTGATGCCTATTAAACGTTATATTGAACGCCTAATTGATCATTTCGTTTTTCCGGGAAGAACGAAAATTCAAAAAAGAATGTTGGCTTTCACAAAAACACTTGCCCATCACATAAAATTGGATGAACTTTGTAGTCAAATTATAGATTTCATTGAGGAAAATTTTAAGCTTAAAAAAATTGCCATTTTCCTTTGGGATGAAACCGAAGAATGCTACATGATTAAATGTGGACGAAACATCGAAAAGGAGCTCGTTCTTCATCCTGCAGATATAAATCGGTGGCTTACCGGATATGATGATGCAATTCAGGTTGAAAACATTGACGAAAATGTTCAAGCTAATACTGATTTGGATGCGCTTCATAAGTCAGGCATTTTTCTTCTTGTTCCCATTCGAATTAAAGATGAACTCTTAGGATGTTTAGCGCTTGGAAAAAGAAGAACCGCTGCGAAATGGGAAATGCAAGATATGGAGTTTTTGAATACGCTGGCAAATCAAGCCGCTATTGCTATTTCCCGCACTTTGATTTACGAAAAGGAACAGCAGAGTGAACGACAACTGCTGCGGACAGAAAAACTCGTAGCCATAGGCACTCTCTCCGCTGGCATGGCACACGAGATAAAAAATCCTTTGCACATTATTTCCGGTTCTGCTGAAACTTTGATGAATAAAGCTTTGAACAAGGATGAACAGAAAGAGATACTTCAATTTATCGTTGATGAAACAGATAGACTCAATGGAATTCTCAATAATTTTCTTGATTTTGCCCGTCCTAAAAAACCAGAGATCCTGAAGTATGATGTGGTATCACTTGTGAATGAAACCCTGCAAATGGTTTCCGAACAGGCAAAGACATTAAATATTACTATCAAAAAACACTACGCAAAAGGACTTCCTCCCCTGTATTTTGACCCGGAACAACTCAAACAGGTGTTAATCAATATTGAGCTGAATGCTTTAGAGGCAATGAGCAAAACTGAAAAAAGAATGCTAACCGTAAAAGTGTCAGCAATAAGGAATAAACAGATCAGTATTTCCATCAAAGACACCGGGATCGGAATAAAGAAAACTATTCAGTCCAATATATTTGACCCATTTTTTACTACAAAAAAGAATGGAACAGGATTAGGGCTTTCTATCAGCAATCAGATCATGGAAAGCATGGGAGGGACAATTTCCTTTGTGAGTAATTTTGGAAAGGGAACAACATTTACTTTAAAGTTACCAATTCAAGAGAGGTTAAATTGAGTTACACACCGACAATATTAGTTGTGGACGATGAGGAAAAAATCCAGAAACTTCTCAAATTAAATTTGAGGCCTGATTACAAAGTCATTGTATCCGGAAGCGTGTCGGATGCTGTGGATCACTTGCAGAATGCGAGTATTGATCTTGTGCTCACAGACCTGAAGCTTCCGGATGAAGACGGAATCGCGATGCTTCAAAAAGTCAAGGCTTTTGATTCGAGTATTCCTGTTGTATTAATGACCGCTTATGGCACTGTAGAAAATGCGGTGGAGGCAATGAAATTGGGAGCCTATGATTATCTGTTAAAACCAGTAAAGATGAAAGAGATGGTAGTTACCGTACAAAAGGCGCTTTCTTATCGTAATCTGCTAACAGAGAATATTCGACTAAAGCGGGAATTAGAAGGCATTTACAATTTCAAAAACATGGTTTACGCCAGTCCACAAATGAAAAAAATTATGGAATTAGTTAGACAGGTGGCTGACACTAAGGCTACCGTGTTAATTCAGGGAGAGACAGGAACCGGAAAAGAGTTGATTGCAAACATGATTCATCTATCCAGCGATCGCGCTTCCAAATCATTTATTCCGATAAACTGTTCAGCAATTCCTGAAGATTTAATTGAAAGCGAATTCTTTGGTCACGAAAAAGGCGCTTTTACTTCAGCAGTAGCTCAAAAAAAAGGAAAGTTCGAGCTCGCTCATGGCGGTTCTCTGTTCCTGGACGAGATATCTGAAATGCCCATTTCGCTTCAACCTAAGCTGCTAAGGGCGCTTGAAGATCAAAGTTTCACCAGGATTGGCGGTGTTGTTCCTATTCAGGTTGATGTTCGGATTATCGCCGCTACCAATCGAGACTTAAAAAATGATGTCGAGTCAGGACGTTTTCGAAAAGACCTGTACTACCGCTTAAAAGTAATTTCCATAATGCTGCCACCTTTAAGGGAACGTCGGGAAGACATAGCTCCGTTAGTTGGTTTCTTTCTAAAAAAACATTCGAGTGACGCCCATGGAAAAATAGGGGGCATATCTTCCGGGGCACTGTCGATACTGGAAAATTACAACTGGCCTGGAAACGTGAGGGAATTAGAAAATGTTATTTTAAGAGCAATGGTATTGGCAAAAGATGGAAAAATTGAGATTAACCATCTGCCTGATGAATTGATGGGAATTGCCCCATTAAACATAATGAACAAGGAAGGACTGAAACTGGCAAAGAAAAAAGCAAAACAAAAAGCCGCCTTGGAAATTGAAAAACAATTTGTAACCAATGCCTTGAAACGTTCAGAAGGAAATATATCAAAGGCAGCCCGTGAAATCGGTATGGATAGAAGGCAGTTTCAGGCCATGATGAAGCGCTGCGGAATTAAATTGAAGGATTTGAAAATATGACGAAAAATTAAATAATATGCGAATAAAATATTCGCAGCCTAACTATTAATAAAAAATCGCACTTACTTACTTTATCTAAAGTAGGTGCGATTTTTTTGTTGTTATTCAAGCGTTGAAAAAACCTCCTAATAAAACAGTAATCTGGCAACAATTTGATTATTATTAAGATAACAGCCACTCTGTTTCTCATTTCATGTTCATTTTAATACGGCACAGTAATTGTAATTACAAAAATGAAATAAAAAACTCTGGTAGGAGGCAGTAATAAACAAACAGAGTGAATTAAGAAATTGGAAGCATCAATAAAAATTTAAGGAGGTGAATATTATGTGGACAGGATGGGTTAATTTAATATTAGGTATCTGGACTTTGATATCAGGTCTTGTTGTCAGTCTTCAAGGGCCTGTCAATTATATCATTGTAGGAATTGTTCTGGCGATACTCAGCTTTGTTACCGCTGCAAAAAAGTGGCAGGGAATTATCTGTGGAATCTTGGGTCTCTGGCTCATTGTTTCCGGTATTGTGGCTGGATTACAAGGTGGAATAAACCTCATTATTGTCGGAATATTAATTATTATTTTTGGTATTTTACTCGGAGTCACAAAAAGCAAAGAAGTATAAAATTGTTCACTGCCTCTTACCAGTTGTTTTTTTAGGACTGTGAATTAATCAATTTAACAAATGTAAAGATATTTTAGGAATCATTCAGGTTAAGGAAAAAATTGGATAAAATAATGGATTCCGATGTAAAAATAAAACATCTGTATTCCCGCATGAAAATTGATCCTACAAAAATTGCTTTTTCACTTGGAAATTTTATTCGGGAGAATATGGAGAAATTGGAAAGAGATGGAGTAATTCTGGGTTTAAGCGGGGGAATTGATTCGGCAGTGGTATCTGTATTATGCAAAGAAGCGGTTGGTTCGGATAAAGTTTTGGCGCTAATAATGCCTGAAAAGGACTCAAAAAGGGAACATGTTAAGGATGCTCAACTTTTGGCAAAAAATTTTAACCTGAAAACAAAATTATTGGATATAAGCCCAATTTTGAAAAAAATGAATGTATATCGTTTGTTTGCTCTCAACAAACTTCCACTGCCGGATAAACACAAAGAAAAGGTGGTTAAAAAAGCTTATGATTATTATGAAAAACAAACCGGTGAATCTCCATTTACCGCCAGTATATTGGGATTTAAGAATAAGGATTTTAAATCTCTACTACAAAAAAATAACGCCTATTATAGGGCGAAACACAGAATAAGAATGGTGTTGCTTTATCTTTATGCAGAAATTGAAAATAGATTGGTTGTCGGCTGCGCCAATAAAACCGAATCTCAAATAGGTTTTTTTGTAAAATATGGTTGCGACGATGCGTCAGATATTATGCC
>DRTC01000670.1 GCA_011372345.1 Candidatus Cloacimonadota bacterium | reverse complement strand
TGTTTGTTTCTTTGATCATTTTTATTTCGGAATCTGATAAATGAATGGCGTGTCCGAGTATTGTCTTATCACCGAGAAGATCATGTTTCTGATAAACTTCAGTGTAGGATTTACATTCAGAAAAAAGTCCTTTCACCAAATTTATCTCATCTGTATTTTCTGAAAGATGAGTTTGGATAAAAGCATTATTTTTTCTTGCGAATTCTCCAACTCTTTGCATCAGTTTGGAAGAGCAAACAGGAGCAAACCGAGGAGAAAAAATGTATTCCAGAAGCGGAGTTGATTTATTCCATTTTTCAAAAAGCTCAACGCTTTCAGCAAATGATGTTTCCGTATCTTCGAGCAGGAAATCAGGAGAATTACAATCCATCATTGTTTTCCCGATTATTGCTCGAACACCGTATTCTTTAGCAGTTTCAAAGGCAATATCGCATGCTTTTTTGAAAGGAGCAGTATAAATAACGGAAGTTGTAGTTCCGGCATTAATAGATGCTTTAAAGAATTTTTCTGCAACTCCTCCGGCATAATTTTCATCTTCAGATTTGAATTCTTCAGCAAAAATTTGATCATTCAGCCAAGGCAAAAGGTTTGTGCTGTGTTTTCCCATCACATTAAATTGTGAGAGATGAACATGAGTATCTATTAATCCCGGAATGCAGATACAACCTGAATAATCTTCGAATTCTATTTTTTTTATTTCTTTAGAAATAGAAACAATTCTGGATTTTTCAATGGAGATAAAAATGTCTTTTAAAAATTCGCTTTTTTCAGGTGAGATTGGATTCAGGATATTCGTCTTAACAATTTTCATCATTTCTTGTCTCCGGTTTCCTTTCTCCCATCTCCTTTTTTCATCAATTTCACTTTTACTATCTTTTTATCTGTTACCTGTTTTATTTCTCCATCCCAGCTCCCAATAGAAAATTTTGTCTTTCTGGTCGGGATTCTTGCCAATTTATCGATGATCAATCCGGCAATAGTTTCATAATCTCCTTCCGGCAGATCCATACCGAATTCATCATTTAGATAATCAATTTCCACAAAACCCTGGATGAGAAAGGTATTTTCATTGATTTTCTCTACTTCTTCGGAAGTTGAATCATATTCATCTTCGATCTCACCTACGATTTCCTCCAGAATATCTTCGATAGTTACTATTCCTGCTGTTCCCCCAAAAGAATCAACGATGATAGCCATGCTGTTTTTGTTCGTCTGCATTTCTGTGAGCAGCTTATCGACATCCATTGTTTCCGGAGCAAAATAGGCTTCTCTGACAAAATCGATAGCAAAAAGATTTTTTTTATTTCTGGGAGACTTTTTCAGAAGATCATAAATTATCAGAATACCGAGTATTTCATCCAAATCCTCTCCATATACCGGAAAACGGGTAAAACCTTCTTTCTTGGCAACAGCGATAACTTTCTCGATCGGAGTATCTTTCGCCAAAGCGATAATCTCGGTCCGATGGATCATCACATTTTCGGCTTTCAATTCCGTAAATTCCAGAGCTTCTTCCAGCATTTCACGCTGATCTTCCTGCAATGTACCGTCTTCTTCAGCTTCTGAAAGTATATCTGTAAGCTCCTCGCGGGTAAGCAAATGAAATTTTTCTTTTCCAGGTAGTTTGAATAATTTTGCTAAAAAAGTATCGAGATAACTTACGAGACGGACGAAAGGTTTAAGAACCAGATAGAAAAATCTTATGAGAGGAAATGATCGCGGAACGATCTTATCGGAAAAATCACGATAAAGAGCTTTGGGAATAATTTCCGCAAAAATAAGCAATAAACCTGCCAGAATTAAGGTTCCGATCGTTTCGAAATTTTCTTTCTCGAAATGATGAATGAGATAAATAGTTAAGGAAGAAACGATCACTAACGAAATATTCGTCCCGATCAAGGTCGTCCCAAATATTTTGTCCGGATGTTCAAGAAATTCCAAAATCTTTTTTTTATTCTTATCCTGCTTTGCTTCTTGTTCCAGGCGGAAACGGTCGATAGAAATCAATCCTGTTTCCATTCCGGAAAAAAAGGCGGATAAAACGAAAAATATGATGATCAATAAAAAAGCTAAAATCCACATTTTAATTACCTCTTAAATCAAAAAAAAATGCAAATCCCAAAAGACAAATAATAAATAAAATCCAAATTTCAAATTATAAATCCCAAATCCTAAAAAAACAAAATGCAAACCATAAACTACAAACCACAAATTATAAAATGAATCTCAAAATACAAAAAAATCAATAGAAAAATTAGTGCAATAGTTTTTTTTGGATTTGATTTTTATCTTTTTTTGGAATTTTCTAATTTTTGTATTCATTGTAATTTATTTGTTACTTGCGTATTATTTGAGGGAATTTGTTCTTTTTGGTTTTCATTTTAATTTATTTGTAATTTGTTTTTTGCTTTTTGTGATTTGTTTCTCCTTTGGCTTCATTTTATAAATCTCATTCTTTTACTTAATAAAACCATATCCTTCAAATAATGAATATCTTTGGCATTCAACCATTTTTCTTCAAAATTCTCCTGTTGAACTAGAGTGGCAATAGCTGCTAAAGTTTTCAAATGGAATGCTCTATCTTCTTTTGTCCCGATAAAAGCAAATACTGCTTTTACCGAATCCTCTTTGGAAGTGAACTTGATACCCTCTTTGCACCTGATAAGCATTAAGAAAAAATGACCGCTGCCTTCGATAATTATGTGAGGAATAGCAATAAAAGGTGAAATAGCAGTATTGCAATCTTCCTGTCTGTTTTTTAAAAGAGTAAAGATTTCTTCTTTATCTATCTCGATTTCAGGAGAAACATTTTCCGAAATTATTTCAAAAAGCTGATCGATTCCAAGAGGTCCATGTAAATCTAATATTTTTGCATTTTTAACC
>DRTC01000669.1 GCA_011372345.1 Candidatus Cloacimonadota bacterium | reverse complement strand
TTTTGGACAGGATAACAGGATTTTCAAGATTGAGGAAAAAATGAAATTGATTTGTTTTTAAATCCGTGTAATCCGTGAGCAAAAAAAGAAAAAAATATGATATCTAAATATAAAATTAATCAAATTATCAAGATCATCAAAGATAATATCAAACCGGAAAAAATCATTCTTTTTGGATCTTACGCAAACGGAAATCCGGATGAACACAGCGATTTGGACTTACTGATCGTCAAAGATTCTGATGTTCCAAGATATAAAAGAGGAAAAGAGATCAGAAAATATTTGAGAGGAATTGGAGTTCCTCTGGATATTATCGTTTATACAAAGGATGAGATTGATCGATGGAAAAATGTGGAAGAAGCATTTATCACCCAAATAATGAAAAATGGTAAGGTGCTTTATGGATAAAAAGGATTTAATAACTGAATGGTTGAAAAAATCAGAACATGATCTGGGAACAGCAAAAATCACTTTTCTGAATAAACCGGAATATTCCGATACAATATGTTTTCATTGCCAACAATCTGTAGAAAAAGCATTAAAGGCAGTATGGATAAAACTCGGAATAAAAATCGTCAAAACTCACGATCTTTTATTTCTTCTTGATAAGATTTCTGAAATTAAGGACATTGAAAGTGAAATTTATAAATACTGTGAATATTAAATGATTTTTCTATTGAAATTCGGTATCCGGGAGAAATCATTGAACCAACAAAAGAAGAAGTTATGGAAGCCATCGAAGCAACAGAAAAAATAATGAATTATGTTAAGAGGAAATTAGAAAATGAATAATAATATCGAGCAACCCGAAGTAAAAGAATTCTTAAAAGCAGAATCCGAAAAGATCAAAGAAAAGACAGTTTTCACGGATGATGAAAAAAAACTGAAATTCTATGAAAAACTTCGGAGAAATATCCTGAAATTTGTGAAAAATAAAACCAGTAAAAAAACTGGAAAATTCACAGAATATCTGCTCACTTTACCTGATTTTTTCATCTTACTTTGCAGGTTAGCGATCGATGAACGAGTAACCAAAACGCAGAAATTGCTTGTAGGTGGGATCATCGGTTATGTTATTATGCCGATCGATATTATTCCGGATTTCATTCCAATAATCGGTTATGTCGATGATCTGGTTCTTGTAGTTTTAGGATTGAACCTGATCCTGAATGAACTCGATCAACAGATCATTTTCGATAATTGGAGCGGGGAAGAGGATGTTCTGGAACTTCTGCAAAAAATAACAGCGATTGCCGAGAATTTCCTTGATAAAAATATTTTGGGAAAGATCAAGCATCTGCTTTCGAGAATTAGGAAGTAACACATTTTTGTAAAATGTGGAAGTAACTCGATTTTCCTAAATCGAGTAAATATCAAGATCGGAATCTTGATTTACTCACAGAATACAATTCTGTGCTACATTGTTTCGGAACAAGTTCCGAACTACATCTTCGTGTATTTAGCGTTCTTTGTGGCTTATTTTTTTGGATTAGTTTTTGTTAGTTTTGTTCGTTGTAAAATATTTGTGAAATTTGTGTAATTCGCATACCTTGTCGAAGTTTTAACGAAGACAGGTAGATAAGAAATGAAATTATTAATCGCATCTAGAAACAAAGATAAAATATCTGAAATAAAAGATATTTTGAAAGATATTGATCTCGAGATCATAACCGCTCTCGATTTCCCAAATCTTCACGAAGTGATCGAAGATAAAGACACGATCGAGGAAAATGCCGTCAAAAAAGCGGCTGAATGTGCAGATTTCACCGGACTTCTGACCATCGCTGATGATACCGGATTGTTTGTCGAAACTTTAGATGGAGAACCCGGAGTTTATGCAGCCAGATATGCCGGAAAAAATTGTACTTACAAAGATAATCGAGATAAATTACTTCAAAATATGAAAGATAAAACTAACCGGAAAGCAGAATTCCGAACAGTTGCTGCGCTTGCTTCTCCAGTTGGATTACTGGGAACTGCTAACGGAAAAGTTGACGGCAAAATCACTCATCAAGAAATTGGAAACCAGGGTTTCGGATATGATGCGATCTTTCGAGCAGATGAAACAGGAAAAACATTCGGTGAAATGACTGATAAAGAAAAACACAAGATCAGTCATCGCGGGAGAGCGTTTCGGAATATAATTCCGATATTGAAGGATTATTTAACACAAACACCTTGTTTGTGAAAAAATTAAAAGTTATTTATTATGGGATAAAGGTCTCAAAGCAGGAGCTTTGAGTTACATTTAAAAGGAGAATAAATCATGGTAAATCCGCAAATTTTTAGACAATATGACATTCGTGGAATAGTAGATACTGATTTGACAAATGAGACTTTGTATCTTATCGGAAAAGGATACGGTACTTTCCTTAGAAGACAAAATATGAAAACTGCAGTAATAGGTGGTGATGCCAGACTCAGCACACCGATCTTCAAAAAAAACTTCATAAAAGGAATGAATGAAACCGGAATTGATGTAATCGATGTTGGAATAGTAGCAACGCCTGTCCTGTATTACTCAATTTGGAAACTGAAAACAGATGGTGGCGTAATGATCACAGCCAGCCACAATCCTGCTGAATATAACGGGATAAAATTGAATCAGGGATTGCAAAGTGTCTTCGGAGAACAAATCCAGGAAATCCTTCAACTCATCCTGAAAGAAGATTTTGAAAAAGGTGAAGGAATAACTTCATCCAATAATGGAATGAGCGAAGATTACATTCAATATGTTACTAATGGAATAAAACTGGAACGTCCCCTGAAAGTTGTTGTTGATGCGGGAAACGGATCAGGCGGTCCCTATTTGCCGGTAATTTTGCGAAATCTGGGATGCGAGGTTCATGAATTATATTGTGAATTGGACGGAACATTTCCTAATCATCATCCAGATCCGACCGTTGAAAAATATCTGAAAGATCTGATTACAAAAGTAAAAATACTAAAAGCGGATGTTGGTTTGGGATTGGATGGAGATGCAGATAGAATTGGTGTTGTAGATGAGAACGGGAAAATGTTATACGGAGATCAGATCCTGAATATTCTGGTGAGAGATTTCCTGAAAGATAATCCGGGAGAAAAGATCATTGCAGATGTTAAATGCTCCAAAAATCTTTTTGATGATATTATCAAACATGGCGGAATTCCTATCATGTATAAAACCGGTCATGCCAATATCAAGAATAAAATGATGCAGGAAGGAATCAAGGTCAGTGGTGAAATGAGCGGACATGTGTTCCTGAAAGATAGATTTCTCGGATTTGACGATGCGATCTATGTTGCTGCGAGATTTGTAGAAATAATGTCCAAAACAGATAAACCGGTCAGCACATTCCTGTCTGATCAACCGAAAATGTATAATACTCCGGAACTACATATTAAAAGTACTGATAACGATAAATTCCGGATCGTAGAAAAAGTCCGTGATTCTTTCCAAAAAGAAGGTTATGATATTAACGATATCGATGGTATGAGAATAACTTTTGATGACGGTTGGGGACTTTGCCGTGCTTCCAATACAACTCCGGTTCTGGTTCTCCGTTTTGAAGCGGAAACAGAAGCAAGATTAAACGAGATCAGAAAACTGGTTGAGGAAAGGATAAAACAATTTTCTTAATTTAACTAAATAGTATCTGAACGAAAACTATCAAAATTGGAGAAATCTTGAATTAAGTTTGCTTTAGCTGACTTGATTTAAGTTTTCTAACTTGCTTATGTCAGTAAACTTAACTCAAGACCTACGGCTTAAG
>DRTC01000668.1 GCA_011372345.1 Candidatus Cloacimonadota bacterium | reverse complement strand
TCAAACGATTGTTTCCAAAATTCTCAATTACGAAAAAACTCCTTATATGGACAATACGGAATGGTATGATAAGGCTTTAATGCTTGGAGATCCAACCGATTCCGGTCCTTCCTGTGTCGATACCAAAGTATTTATCAAAGAAATGATCGATGAATATGCTCCCAATATTGTCTGCGAAGAAGTCTATGATGGAAATTGGGTTTACCAGATCAGCAGTAATCTCAATACCGGAGTCAGTTATTTTAATTATCGCGGTTTTGCCAACATGAGCGGTTGGGATAATTATGATACGGAAAATCTGACAAATGGTTATATGCTGCCTTTTGTTGCTCATCCAACCTGCATTACGGGTGATTTTGAAGGAACTAATGATTGCCGGAGTGAAGCTTTTCTGAAAGCAGGTTCTCCAACCGTTCCCAAAGGTGCGATCGCTGCTTTCGGGACGGCAACGGGATATACTCATACCTGTTTTAATAATTGCATCGATGCCGGAACTTTTTATGGAATTTTTACAGATGGAATTTATAATCCGGGCGGAGCTTTGAATCGGGGAAAGATCAATCTTTATCTGAACTATCCTGAAAATCCCAATAACTGGGTTTATCGTTTTTCTTATTGGAACAGTCTGATGGGAGATCCCGGAATGGATCTCTGGACCGGAGTTCCGCAGGAATTGGATGTTATTTATGCATCTCAAGTCTCACTAGGGACAAATTATCTGGAAGTAACTGTTCTGGATAATTCCGGAACTCCAATTGAAAATGCCTGGGTTTCAGCTTTGCTCGGTGATGATGAAATTTTCGCAATTGATTTTACTGATGAACAAGGTTTAGTGATTTTGCCAATCGAAACCAATTCTGAAGGAACAGTCGATTTGACCGTAACCAAACACAATTTCATCCCGCATCTCGGAAGTTTTGAAATTCTGCAGGGGGATACTTTTGTTAATGTCCTCGAAGTTGAGATCGATGACGATAATTCCGGATCATCTTCAGGAAATGATGATGGAAATATCAATCCGGGTGAAAATATCGAATTAAATGTTAATTTACAGAATTACGGAACGATCGCAGCAAATTCCGTTTCCGCAACCATTACCTCTGAAAATGAATTTATCACGATCACAGATAATACTGAAGATTACGGAAACATCGATGCAGGTTCTTCTTCTTTTTCCGCAGATGATTTTGATATTTCCATTCATCCGGATGTTTTAGGCGGAACAGAGATCAAGATCGATATTCAGATCGTCGATGGTTCGGGAAATGAATGGAATGATATAATTTATCTGAATGTTGAAGGAGCTTATCTTGATGTTAGTTCATCCACGGTTTTTGATAATGACAACAACATCCTGGATCCTGGAGAAACTGCTGAAATCAGTCTCACCATCTCAAATCTTGGATCGGTTGATGCCAACGATATTTACGGCACGATTTCCTGTTCCAATTCCGATATTATCATCGATGATGCGGAAGGTTATTTTGGGAATATCGAAGCTGGAGAAGAAGTTTCCAATAATGAGAACAGGTTTGAAATCACAGCAAATACAAATATTTATCCCGGTACTCAAATAATTTTTGAAGTACAACTTTACAATATCGATGGTTATGATAATCTCTCAACTTTTATTTTTGAAATTGGAGAAGTTCTAATAACCGATCCTCTTGGTCCAGATGAATACGGATATTACTGTTTTGATGATGAAGACACCGGATATTACAATGCTCCCGAATATCAATGGATCGAGATCGATCCTGATTACGGAGGTCAGGGAACAGTGATTCAACTGTTTGATCAGGGAAATGAAGGAGATACCGAAATTCTCGATTTACCGGTAAATTTCCGCTTTTACGGAGATAATTATTCCGATTTAACGGTTTGTTCAAATGGTTGGATATCTCCCGGAATTACAGATAATAATTCTTTCATGAACTGGCAAATTCCCGGACCGCTCGGACCTTCTCCGCTTATTGCTCCGTTCTGGGATGATCTGATCATCGGAGACGGGCAGGTTTGTTATTTCTTTGACGATGTATTTCACTATTTTGTGATCGAATGGTCGAGATTATATAATGAATATAATAATAGCGAGGAAACTTTCCAGGTAATTTTATACGATGCGGATTATTATCCGACAACTCTTGGAGACAGTGAGATCAAGTTCCAGTATCATACGGTAAATAATGTTGATCAGGGATCTTATTTTGGATTTATAGTCAATCATGGTATGTATGCAACAGTTGGAATAGAAGACCCGACAGGAACTATCGGTTTGGAATACACATTTAATAACGAGTATCCCACAGCTTCCCAAGTTTTAGAAAATGAAATGGCAATTCTGTTTACCGGTCCTCCCATCTTCGCCGAAGAACCTTATCTTGTTTTGGGAACAATTGAAATTTCGGGTGGAAATGGAAACGGTAATATCGATCATGGAGAAACTGTCGAATTGCAGATTCCTCTAAATAATCTGGGTGAAAATCCGGCAACCGGAGTTTCTGCTATAATTTCTACCAATGATGAATACACGACTTTGATTTCCGGCAGTTCGACTTATAATGATATTCCTGGGGGAAATTCAGAAAATAATCTTGATGATTTCTCATTTTCAGTTGATGAGAATTGTCCTGACGGTCACATCATCTCTTTCCAGATGGATGTTCAAAGTAATGAAGATAATTGGATTCTCTATTTTGGTTTGGAAGTAAATGCTCCCGATATTATAGTTCAGGAAGTGATCGTTTTCGATGGAAATAATGGTGTTCTCGATCCGGGAGAATCCGGTGAATTATGGGTTGTTTTCTCAAATATTGGAGGATCTGAGGCGACCTCTACTCTCTGTTCGATTTCCACTGAAGATAATTTTGTCACGCTCGATTCCGATAATGTTGATTTCGGAACATTCCCAGCCGGAGAAATGGAAACTGCTGTTTTTGGTGTTACTGCCGGCGAAGATGCTCCGATCGGGCATGAAGTTATTATAGATTGGGAAATTACTGCGGATGTGAGTTATGCAAATTCAGGGAATTTTTCAAACTATATTGTCCAGGTTCCTGTTGATTTTGTAGAAAATTTCAATACTTTCCCACCGGAAGGTTGGACCATCGAAGGAGAACAGAATTGGATTTTAAATCAATCAAATTTTGCGGGAGGAACTCCTCCGGAAGCTTTTTATGTTGGAATTTATCCAACTACAGGAATTCAAAGATTGATCACGAAACCGATAAATACTGTGGGTTCAATTTCCCTGGAACTGGAATTTAAGCATATTATCGCTACTTTTGGCAATGGTTTTTATGTAGGAATTCAAACTACTGCAGATGGCACAAACTGGCATGATGTGATTACCTATCCGGCAAATGATATTCCTCCCACAATTGAATTTCTGACAATTTCAAACCCTGATGTAGGATCAGCAAATTTCCAGTTAGCGTTTATTTTTGAAGGCAATCCTTTTGATATCAATGCCTGGGTTCTCGATGATGTTATCCTGAATGAAGTTACTACAACACCGCACGGCTATCTTGTTGGCAATGTTAGTTTGAATGGGAATAATGGCAATATAGAAGAAGTATTGATCTCTGCCGATTCTGCGGTTGCAAATCCGAATTCTCAGGGTTTTTATATTTTGCCGATAGAAGCAGGAATTTATGATGTTACAGCTTCCTTACCGGGTTATTTATCAGAAACAATTTCCAATGTTAATATCGAAGAAAATTGGGAAACTTATACTTTAGATTTTGTTTTAAATGAATTAACGATTGAATATCCTCCGCAAAATCTGACAGCAGATTCTTATGAAAATAATATTTCATTGAATTGGGAAATTCCCGGGAATTCAGTAAATTTTATTGGGCAACCAATTCTTTCCAAAAATGATGGAAATCCAAAAAACATGGATCTACGAACTTTCCAAAATGCAAAATCCGTAAAAACAACATCAGACCGCTTTCTATTAGGTTACCGGATTTACAGGAATGATCAATTTCTGACTGCAATTTCGGATATAATGACAACTTCATACACGGATATCAATCTCGATGAAGGAGAATATTCCTATTATTTAACTGCGGTTTATGATGAAGGTGAATCAGAACCTTCCAATACGGAAACTGTTTCCCTGATTTTAGC
>DRTC01000667.1 GCA_011372345.1 Candidatus Cloacimonadota bacterium | reverse complement strand
GAACAAAAAATAATTGATTCCTGTAAGAGTTATAATCTTAACCTTGTTAAGAGTATTTTGAAACCAATCAAAGGAATGAGAAATACGATGAAGGAAGAGTATATTCTTTTTTTCAAAAAGGAGAAAAATTGAAATCCGTTGAAGAAAAATATTCCAAAGTAATTGAGAAGAATACTTTTTATTATTTTGATGATGAATTTGAAGATAATTATGAAAAACATATTTTCAGTGTTAAGGAAGCGATTCTATATTTGAAAAATGAAGTAACAAACAATGGATGTAAAAAAGAAGTTTTTGCTAATTTTCTTCGATCAAAGAAAAAAATTGGTATGAAAGCACTTTTAGCATTAACTGGTTTTTCCAACGAAAGTCTGAAAAGATTGATTACCGTAATCAGAATTGTTAATGATGACGAAATTAATGAATTAGTATTCAGAGAAGATTGGGATGATTGTTCTGACAAAAAAGAAATTTCTGAATGGAGCTCTGAAAAGATAACAAAATTTGTAGAAATAAATGATGGCTTCAGAAATGGATTAATAAATATTTTCTTTGAAGGTTCATCGAATAAATTTTTTCAGCAGACTTTACCAACATTTGAATTACAAAAATTAAGTTTAGAAAAACTACAATTCAAAAGCGACGCATTAATCGATACTTTGGCGAGATATAAAGAGAAAGGTTCAAGAGCAGCAAAAGAAAAAAATAATCCTGAAGTGTTGATAGAGAAACTTCTGAGTTCACTTCAAATATCTTTTGAAAAAGGTGATTTGAACGATCTGATCGAATATGAATCGGATACAAAAAGAACAATGGATTTCATTATTCCAAATAAGAAAAATCCTGAAATAATTATCGAAAGCTCATTTCTTACAACAACATCCTCCGGTCAGGGAGATAAATCAAAAACCGAAATTTCTGTTGACTCGCTTTTGAAGAGACATTATCCAAAAGCCAAGTTTATTGGATTTGTTGATGGAATTGGCTGGTATGTCAGAAAAAATGATTTGAAGCGGATGGTTGGTGCTTATGAAGATGTTTTTACTTTCCATACTGATGAAATGGAAAGGTTTAAGAATTTATTAGTAAAGGTCTTCAAATGAAAGAAGAATCTATTAATAAAATAATTCCAGGTGATTGCTTGGAATCTTTCAAAAAGATCCCTGATAATACCATTGATATGACCTTTGCTGATCCTCCATTCAATCTGAAAAAAAAGTATAACAGTTACAAAGATTCTTTGGAATTCAAAGAATATATTGATTGGTGTGAGAAATGGATTTCAGAAATGGTTCGAGTTACAAAACCAACTGGCTCAATTTTTGTTCATAATATCCCAAAATGGTTAACATACTTTTCTGAAATTTTAAATAAAAAAGCAGATTTCAAACATTGGATTTCATGGGATGCTCCAACTGCTCCGATGGGAAAAACTTTACAACCTTCACATTATGGAATTTTGTTTTATGCAAAAAAACAAAAAGAATTGAAATTTTATGAAGTCAGATATCCGCACAAAAGAGATAGAAAAACAGGTATTTTACTCAAAGATTATGGCGGTAAAAAAGCAAGTTTACATCCATTTGGTCCGTTGGTTTCTGATGTCTGGACAGATATTCATCGAATTAAACATAATAAGAAACGAGATCCGCATCCTTGTCAGTTACCAATTCATTTACTCGAAAGATTGATTCTGATGACCACAGACGAAAATGATATTATTCTCGATCCTTTTATGGGAACCGGAACAACTGCAATTGCAGCTAAAAACCTCGGTAGAAAGTTTATTGGTTTTGAAATTGATCAAAACTATGTTGAAATTTCGATGAAAAAAGTGATGAATATTACTACTGAATCGAAAATTGGGAATGTTTGGATCAGCTTTTATTTAGATGAACCGAGAACGATTAGAAATATAGATTGGGAGAATTTATCAAAGTATTTCCTTATACCAGAAGATTTAAGAGAGATTGATTTCCAGAAAATCGAGTTACTGAATAAAAGAGATAATTTTAATCTTATGAACAAACAGTTTCAGCAACAGGTTTTTCAATTTCATAAATAAATGGAATTTATTATGAAGGTTATATTCAT
>DRTC01000666.1 GCA_011372345.1 Candidatus Cloacimonadota bacterium | reverse complement strand
GCCATAGATGGAATCTATGGAAAAGAGAACCAAACTTACACCCAGCTCCTCTCTTTAAAGAAAGAAAGAGAGGAGAGTTAAATCCCCAATCTTGAAAGGATTGAATATCATAATAATGAATATGAATTAAAGAAATATCTGTCCGTAATGAATTTGACGCCGTTAGTAGCCGATTCTATGTTGTAAGTAATGTATTTGATATCATCAGTAGTCAATTTGATGACCTCAGTAAAGAAGTCGACATCATCAGCAATAGATTTTCATTCATCAGTAATGAATTTACAATCATCAGTAGACAATTTACAGCCGTCAGTAATAGATTTACAGTCATCAGTAGACAATTTACAGCCATCAGTAATAGATTTACAGTCATCAGTAGACAATTTACAGCCGTCAGTAATAAATTTACAGTCATCAGTAGACAATTTACAGTTGTCAGTAATAAATTTATAGCCGTCAGTAATTAATATGACACAAAAAAATCTATTTCTGAGAACAATCTATCCGCTTCTGAATATATAATCCTGATTACTGATAGAAAAGACAGTATTTCTAATTATTTCAAATATTTTATGAAGATATCATTTTAGTAAATATAATTTTATACTTAATGTTTAATGGTATAAAGTTCATTGCTGAATAGATCTCAGATATTACTAATGTTTTCTCATTCGGATGGAATTAGTATTTAATACCTGCTGATTGAATACGATAATCTATTTGATTGGTTTAATTAAGATCATAATCAGAAAACTCTTTATTAGATAAGAAAGTCTTAAAATATGCTTTCTTTCCATCCGTGATTATCTGCAGGGCTCCGTCCTTTCCTGCTATGAAAAGATCTTCTCCGAGAAATGAATACTTTTCAAGGGTAGTTTCGTGAGGAAAATTAAACCTGTTCTTCAAAGAAGTTGGAATGAAGGCATATTCGGGAGAAACAGCTTTGATGAAAGCAGGCGTACTTGATGTTTTACTTCCATGATGACAGATTTTCAAGATATCCGTATCCAGAAATTCGGGATATTTTTCCAGCAGATATTTTTCTCCCTCCTGTTCTAGATCACCTGTAAAAAGAACAGAAAAATCTTTATAATCAAGGCGGGTAACAATAGACATATTATTTATATTTTCGTTGTGATAAGCCTTATCAGGATGAATGATCTTCAGTTTTAATCCTTGAATTGGAAGATGAGTAGTATCGCTAATTGTTATTACTTCGCAATTTTCATCCTGAACTTTATCCTTAAAATGCTTCCAGATTATTCGAGTTTGGAATTCATCCGTAACCGCCAGATTCCTTATTTTCAAATTGATAAAGGCATTGTCCAAACCTCCGTAATGGTCATTATGAGCATGAGTAATGATCACCCAGTCCAAACTTGAGATTCCATTTTCCTGCAGATAGGGAAGAGCAGACCTTCCAAAGTATTTCGATGTATAATCCGGTGGTCCGGAATCGATCAATATAGTTTCTTCTAATCTTGTTTCGACGAGAAACAGGTCTCCCAATCCGCAATCAAAGAAGGTAACTTTCAATTCATCATTCCCGCTGTTTATTGTTAAGACAAATATTAATATCAAAATGAAACTCAATAAGGAAAATGTGAGATGCTTTTTCCTGTTAAATTTCCAGAACCAGATCACCAGTGTTCCCAAAAATAAATAGATCAAAAGGAGTTGAAAAATGTTTATGGAAAAGAAATTATAGAATAATGGACAAGATGATGAAAGATCGCTCCATTTATCAAAGATAAGCATTATTCCCTTGAAACTGCTTTGATAGATCAATATGAGAAAATTCCAGTTAGGAAGGATTATGATCAGTAAGGCGAAAGTTAAAATGACTGAAATCAGTGGAATTCCCAGCAAATTTCCCAAAATTCCGTTTAAGTTGAACTGGTGGAAGTGATACATAATTATCGGCAGGAGAAAAATATTCAGAATTGCGGAAGAGAATAAAATTATCAAAATACCATTCAGCAGTTTCTTACTAAAACTCATAACTTCAATTTCTTCTTTTACAAGTTTTATAAATCGTATATTAGGAACAATATTCAATAAAACAAAGACGGCAGTGAAGGAAAGTTGGAATCCAATCGAGAAAAGCTGGAAGGGATTGAGAGCAGTAATAACGATCAAGCTTGCAGAAAGAATATTATTTGTATCCGGTTTTCTCTGTATTATCTTTGAGATCAGATAAAACGAGATCATGATCACAGCTCGGGTGACAGATGGGGTCCAGTTACATAATGCACCGTAAAAAACCAAAAATGGAATAAGGAGTGATCTCGATAAATTCCGCTGTCGAAAGATTATTTTGAAAATACTGAAAAAGATCAGCGATAAAATTCCAACATGTAATCCGCTGACAGCCAGAATATGACTCAATCCTGCTCTGGTCAGAATCTCTCTTTTCTCGCCTAATTCCCGCTTATCACCAATAACGATCGCTTTGATAAAACCGGAATGAGCGTGAAAACGACCTTCTATCCTGCTGCTGACCCATTCTCTAACGGAGATCACCAAACTCCCGAATGGACTGCTTTTGTTTCCAATGATATCTACTTTAGTTTTGGAAAATCCTATCCCATAAATTCCTTTGGCAGATAGATACTCTTCATAATCAAATGTTGTGGGATTTGAATTTTTTCTGATCTTTCTTATTTCAGCGATTGTGGAGATTAAATCTCCGTATTTCAAACCTTCCTGGTTTGTACAAAAATTTATTTTCCCTTTAACTTCTGAATTCAGAATTTTTGAAAGTTCGAGTATGAATCTGTAAGAGCCTTCTTTATGATTAACTTGAGAAATTATTTTTCCTGCGATCGGTTGAATTATTTGCGGATTCTTCTCCAGTATTTTTCTAATGTGATTTTCAGGAAAAATATTATTGATGGAAATCCTCAAAATTCCAAGTAATAAAATTAAGGACAGAATTGATATGATCTTTGCTTTCTTCAGGAAGAAGAAAATGGATCCAATAAAAATCAGAGACAATAATAAGACAGGCTGGAAGTGAAGATATTTGCCAACAATAATGCCGAAAATCCAGAAAACAGCAGGAATCAGAAGAGGAGATTTACCGGATTTAGACATCAAACCTCATAATTTCAGAAGGAATTTATTTATTTACTTGTTCCCAAATTGTATTTGGGAACATAATTGGATAAGAAATTTTATTTCGACTATTTTCATCAGTTGGTTCGATAAAAACTGTTCAAAGTAAAACTTTTCCAAAATTGCATTCCCAAATAAAATTCAGGAATGAGGACAAATGAATTCATTTGAATTGGAAAATTTTGGAAATTATATTCTTTTCAGGATATTCCGATAATCTTTCTTTACTTTTTGATAAATTACATTATTTGTTTCGACAATCGTTTCCAGATCTGGAAATTGTATATTTTTTTCTCTGTTTACAATGTAATTTATGATCTTAAATATCTGTATAAATCCAATCTTATCATTTAAAAATAGATCGATAGCTGCTTCATTCGCTGCATTTAGAACAGTTGGTAAAATTCCACCTTTTCTCCCGATTTCACAAGCCAAATAAAAAAGCGGGAATCTGTCTTTCTCGACTTCTGAAAAACTAAGATCAGGAATTTTATAAATATCCGTTTTTGCAACAGAAGATTGAATATGTTCAGGATATGACAGAGCGAACAAAATGGGCAGTTTCATAGTAGGAAATCCCATTTGAGCAATGATGGATCCATCAACAAATTCAACAAGTGAATGAATGATTGATTGGGGATGAATAACAGTTTTAATATCCTTAAAATCCTTTTTAAAAAGCCAGTGAGCTTCGATCACTTCCAATCCTTTGTTCATCATCGTCGCCGAATCGATAGTTATTTTTGCTCCCATTTCCCAGGTCGGATGTTTCAAGGTTTGAGCTTTTGTGATTTTATTAAACTCTGAAAGCGGTAATTCTCTGAATGGTCCCCCGGAAGCAGTTAAAATAATACTTCTAACCTGATCCATCGAGGTGGCACTGATCGCCTGCAAAATAGCACTGTGTTCACTATCGACCGGAATCAGCCTGCTGTTTGATCGTTGCAACTCGCTTTTGATCAAATGACCAGCCATGACGAGAGACTCTTTGTTGGCAAGAGCCAGATCGACTCCATGGGAAATGATCGTCATCGATGATTGTAATCCGGAAGAACCGGATATGGCATTCAAGGCGATATCATAATCAGAGTTTTCTAATAATTCCTGTAATTTATCTTCACTAAAAAAGATCGATGTATTTTTGGGAAAATCAGTAATTTTATTTTTTAGTTTTTTGTCGGTAATTACAATTTGCGGGATATTGAATTCGTCTGCTAACGAACAAAGTTTTTTATAATTATTATGAGCAGATGCTAATACTATCTTAAATTTATCCTGATGCTGCCTGACAACTTCGATCGTTGACAGCCCAATTGATCCGGTTAAACCTAAAATAGCGATTTTTTTCATAAATCCAGGCTGATGGAAACTCTATGGGAATTATCCAGATCGTTGGTATCGAGTTCCAATGAATAATTTATTTTCCAGTTCCTATACCCGATGGAAATACCGGAAGTAAAATGATTTATATCATAACCGATATAAAGATCGGCTTTTTCATGAATATTCATTTCCAGACCGAGATGATAATCGAGACTGAAAAAACTAAGAGAAATGTTTGAAGCATCACCGCGATTTTCAGTAAAAATCTCAAATCCGGTATAGAAATTTGATGATCTTTTAATTACCGGGAAAATGAATTTATATTTTGTTTCAAGATCAAAACCCGGATTAACAATTTCATGAGTACCATTTCCCCATAAAATTTGAGTTGTAAAAAAATCTCTGATCTTGGCGGCTATCATCCATTTTTCAGATAATTCAAAAAAAGTTGAAATATCCGCTCCAAAACCAAATCCGTTTTCTTCGGCGAGGTGTCTATATGCGATTTTTGGAGTAAAACCAATATTATAGTTTCCAATCTTGCGAGCAAAACCAAAATAAACTACTAAATCCGAGTTGTTCACCGATTTATATTCATAAGGTCTGTTTAGAGAATCCGGTTCTATTGTCGGATCTGTCAGCTTTGTTAACGGGATATCAGCAATTCCGATCCTGGTGATCACTAATGAAAATTTATTTTCATTTCCCCAGATCGCAGAAGCAGTATCATAATTCAGAAGTCCCATATATTCTTCGGCATGCATAATTTCGAATTTGTTGTTTGTTGCTTTTGTCAGCAAAGCGGAATTCCAGTAAGCAGGAGCGTATGAATTTTCGTCTGTTAAGCCGCAATTGCCAAGAGCGAAATTTTTTACACCTGCTCCCATGCGGAAAATCTCGCCTGCATATTTGGTCG
>DRTC01000665.1 GCA_011372345.1 Candidatus Cloacimonadota bacterium | reverse complement strand
GATCTGATGGAGACGGATAAAGGAGTTCAAGCAATAAACATCATCAGGTTAAATCCATGATAAAAGTCTCCTTATGAGTATGATCTAAAAAAGAAAAAATCAAATAACAATGGTCTAACTTGATATTAAATTTATAATTTAATGAAAAATTCTATAATACTTGATCAGTATACATTCAATTCTCTTCTAAATACTGTTGCTGATTCTACTCTCATTCTTGATATAGAGGGAAATATTCTCATTTGTAATGAAAAAGCATTACAGATAATCTGTAATAATGAATTTGATTTTGTTGGTAAAAGTATCTTTCATTATTTGAAAGGAGAACCTGCTTCTACTGTAAGAACAAAAAAAGAAATTGTTATTGATTCCGGAACTCCTGTAAGTTTTGAAGATAAAATAGATGATAAAATTTTTCAATTCAGTATTTATCCAATTTTTGATGATTCCAAACAAGTAAAGCAACTTGTTTTTATTGCAGCGGATATCACCAGAAGAAAAAAAATTGAACAATCTGAGTCTCGGAAAACCCAGCAATTAGAGCAAATTCTTGAAACTGCCCGTAATTTATCTTCAAGTCTTGAAATCAAAGAAGTTCTAACCAGGATCTGTCATGGAGCTAAGGATATTCTGAATACTCACGGGAGTGCGATCTATATTCTTGATAATGATGGAGAAACTTTGATTCCTGTGGTGGTTGTTGATCCGGTTTATGAGAAAGAAGTCATGGCAACCAATCTCAATGTTCATAGATCATTAACAGGTAAAGCAGTTTTAGAAAAAAAATGTATGATCTTCAATGATACCAGACCTGATTCCAAAGGATTTCAAATTCCCGGTACATCAGTTCTGGAAAGTGAAAGATTGATCGTAGCTCCTTTTATTCTCGATGAACAGGTTCTCGGAGTTATGACTCTTGACAGGATCGGACTTATTTTCACACATGAAGACCTTTCGCTTGCTGAAACTTTTGCATCTTTTGCTACAACAGCATTTAAAAATGCTCAAACATATAGTAAACTTCAGTATGAAGTTGAAGAAAGGAAAAAAGCGGAAAACGACCTTTCCTTACATCAGGAGCATCTGAAATTGATCAATAAAATTCTCAGACATGATCTGATGAACAATTTAGCTGTGATCAAAAGTGCTATCAGGATTTACAAGTCGATGAAAGATGTGGAAGTTCTCGATGAAGCTACCAAAAGTGTTTCAAAAAGCGTTGAATTGATAAAACGAATGCGGGAATTGGAGAACTTGATCTCATCTCACGATGGGATCAAACTTATCGAGATTCGTGATGTGATTGATAATGTTATCACGAATTATAATTATCTTGATTTCAATGTTCAGGGTAAATGTACTGCTTTAGTTGATAATGCTATTAGTTCTGTTTTTGATAATATCATCAGCAATGCAGCTATTCACGGGAAAACTGATAAAATAGATATAAAGATAAAATCAAAAGAAGATCAGTGTGAAGTCAGGATTGCGGATTATGGTTCCGGAATTCCTGATAGTATTAAAGAAAAAATATTTGATGAAAGGTTCAAATACGGGGAAACAGGCAATACCGGAATTGGTTTATATATTGTTAAAAGAGCGATTGAGCATTATGGAGGGAAAATATCTGTGGAAGACAATAAACCGAACGGCTCTGTTTTTATTTTAAAATTCAGGAATAAACATGATGTTAAAAAGAAACTTACAGGATAATGGAAACATATCTATGT
>DRTC01000664.1 GCA_011372345.1 Candidatus Cloacimonadota bacterium | reverse complement strand
TTTTAACAATTTTTCAATCTTTTTCTGTAATTTTGAATCTTTAATTTTTTTTTGCATCTTTTAGAGCTTGGGGAGTGAAATATAGTTCATACATTACCACTCCAATTTTTTTGAGCATTCTTTCAAATCTGTTTTGGAAGCCTTGATAATAGAATCCGTCATCCCCGGAATACTGTTAAGATATTCCGTATCACTCATTTTTTCATTTTTTACTTTTTGTTTTATAAATTCAGCATAATCGATAATTTCCTTAAGATATTTTAAAGGAATATCTTGTGTTAAATCTAAAAGATAAGATTGTAATGAACTCATGAAAACCTCCTTAATGATCTATTAATTTCATCACTCACGAATTCAATTCAATAAAATACGAGATCGAGCGATCATAAGTTCTTTCCGCATCATTTGAAAAATAGCAGGCAGGCAGTTCTCTTCTCGATCTGTGATAACTGATACATTCGCAGCAAATTCCTTTTTTCCCGCAAGGATACGAGCAATTGCAGGATTGTTGATTCTTCTCCTGGTTTGGACAATTCATAATTAATTCCTTATATTTAAATCAATTCTTTCTAATACAATTTTTTTACTCTTATTGCATCCTGATAGGCGTCTTTTGTTTCTTGAACATCCGGAATATAAAAATCATCGGGATATCTTAACTGAACAGTATAATTAGTCAGATAAATAGTATTATCCAACTCCATAAAAGTTTTATCAATCGTTTTACATTTTTCCAATAATACAGCAATATTATGAATTTTTGCGAATTTTATTTTATGGCGTACAAGAAACATTTTCAAGAATTTTTCAGCAGCCTGCTGACAATGAAAACAAAGTACATCCGTAACTATATAATCATTTTTCAAGCCTTGTTCAACAATTTTCAGATCATGGTCTGCTTTGATTTTCCATTTTTCGATTAAGTCAATTTCATTTTCCATAAGGAATTACCTTCATTGAAAATATTATTAGCAATTGTTCCGAAAATTTTCTGTTCTTTTCGATAATCATCCAAAGTTTTTATGATCAAATCAACATCTAAACCAACTTTTGCAGTTTCAAGCCATAAATCATTCAATAATTTTAATTTCATCTTTCTTGATATTTTATTCTGGATGATTATGGCGATATCAACATCGCTCTCAATATTTTGGATACCTTTCGCATAACTACCAAAAACAACAATTTCATAAATAGATTTTACTCTACTTTTTATAATACTTACCAAAATTGAGAAAATTTCTTCCTTCGACATTTTCGAATCCTATTTTTTTTTGATTTACTGAATTTTTTGTCTTTATTCTGTCAACTGGAATCAAATATTTTGTCCAAAAAGACATCGTTTGAGTAAAATTTATCCGCTTCAATATTTCATATCTTTTATGAAATATACTCCTCATCCAGATTTATATTGACATCGATAGCACTACAAAAATCTATTTTCCCAAGGTTATTATGAAGTATATTATTATTCTTTTTATTACATTGAACTGTCTAACCATGCTGGCTTCTCAAATTCTGGAAGTGAAAGTTTCAAATACCGAACAATTAATGAAAGCTATTGCTATATCCGAAACAGATCAGATAATACAATTTAATCCTGGTATTTATGAATTTACTACAAGTCCTATTATCGATCCTTTTTCCGGAAACGGTCTGGAACATTTAAAAGATATCGAGGTTACAACCGGACTGCATATCAAAGAAAGATCACTGGAAATAATCGGGGCAGATAGAGACAGCGTTATTATCAAAACAAATTCAGGTTATGGGATATTTATTGAAAATTGTACTCGTCTGGTTTTGAAAGATCTAACGATTACCGGAGGAATTCGCGATCAAGATGGAGAAGCAACTTGTGCTGCTGTTGTAGTCCGCAATTCAAATGTGGAAATAACAGGTTGCATTATCAGAGATAATCAGGGAGATTTTGAGAAAACAATTGCTGGAATCGGAGGAATTATCGGCAGGGAAGGAGCTTTACTGAATATCCATCATAACGAGATCCATGATAATTCCTGGGATGGAGTTGCTCTTTATCGCGGAGCAAGAGCAATAATACATGATAATTTGATCTACAACGGACGAGGAGCAGGAATCGGCATTACCTGGAATGCAGAAGCTGATATTTATCGAAATGTTATTCATCATTATTGGAAAGGTGTCGGATCATTTGGAACAAGTCGGGTGGCTGTGAAAAATAACCTGATTCGTGATTTGAGAGGTTGGGGAATTATTGCGACCGGAGAAAGTATAATGAATTGCCGGAACAATTTCATTTATAATATTGGTAATGTCGGAATTGCCGGATGGTCTGAAGAAGCAAAGATCGATATTTGTAACAACGTCATTATCAACTGCGGAATTGAAGAACAATGGGTTGCTCCATTGGTTGGAATTTGGATGAACTGCAAGGAAGGAAATTACCTGATCGAGAAAAATTTATTATCCAACAACAAAGAAGCAGATTTTGCTTTTGGATATAAACCTGCTGAAGATCAGAAAAAATTTACTTTTCTTGAGGAAAGAAATTTATTTGAAAATGGATTTAATTTTAAAATAGAATCAAATAAGGTAGAATTATTGGTAACAAAATGGGGAAAAGGTCAAATTTTAGTGAAAGATCCTTTAAATCCTGAACTACAAGAGCTTATTGGATCAAAAACCGCTTATGGAATTTATGGTGGTTCTTATGGAGATTGGGATTGGAATCCGGATGAAAAACCGTTTAATAACAAATAAACATTGCCGTAAAAATCACAGATATTTTATTTGCTCTCATGAGAATAAGAAATAAAGAAAGATTATTCAGATTTTTGTTTTGGATATGGTTATCAATAATAATCATTATCTCATCTATACCCGGTTTATCAACTCCAAAAATAAATATAATAAAATTCGAATTCAGGCTGGATTATGTTTTCCATTTCTTTATATATCTGATATTTTCGATAATTTTCTTTCTCTGGAAAATCAATGGGAAAAAACAGAGAAAATTTAATCTACTTTCAATTATGATCATCTTATCTGTCATTTTAGCTGTTTTTGATGAATTTCATCAAATGCTCATCCCTGGAAGAACATTCAATCCGGTTGATCTGATTTTTAATTGTGCCGGTCTATTTACAGGATTTATTTTTTCGATAATTTTGTTCAGGAAAAAAAATGCTCTCCGGTCATTCTACAAATAGATAATTCTACCGGAGTTATTCCAATTTCTTTGCAAATTATCTCGATTCATAAATATCTACTTCTTGTCTAAACAAATATCAAATCTATTTCAAGCGAGAAATGTTAGTAAAAAATTACATTTATGTTTGTTTTTTTGGCTCTTCACGAATTTTTATGTTTTTTAAAGAAATTTCAATTTATTTTAAAATTTCATTAAATCTGTTCATCAAGCAAATCCGTCAGTTGCCGGATTGAATTAAAGTCATCATTGATAGATATATTGTTGTTCAACTCTTTTTTAATCACAGTGATAGACGGACAGAGTTGATTAAATTCTTATTTTCTATCCCCAAGATTCTCTTGAGTTTATTAAAATCCAACTCTTTAAAAGTTAAAACTTGTATATGATTGTTATTAATAAAATTCAATTTTTTTTGTTTTTTATGGATATTTAAATCTCCCGGAAGATTGATAAATCATAATCATAAAAATTCGTGAAGAACCGTTTTTAATTACTCTTTGTGTCTTGGTGCCTTTGTAGTTTTGCACTATCCAGAAAACATTTGACATTAAAATCGTTGCTGAAAAATCGGTAACAAAAAAATCAAAATCAGGAGAATTAATG
>DRTC01000663.1 GCA_011372345.1 Candidatus Cloacimonadota bacterium | reverse complement strand
TCGTGAAATTTTCAAAACTACTGTTTCTCCTCATTCCCAAATTTTAAAATGTCATTGGAACAATGACAAGGAATGCAATTGCTGAAAAGTTTTACTTTGATTTTTTGTGCGAGAAAGTATTATCCGAAATGAAATTTCTTTATCAGTTGTGTTCCTTCATCATCGAATGATGATGTTATCGGAATTTGGGAACAAGAATGTGTCCCAATCGAAGATTGGTCTTTTTTCAAAACTTGTTTTTGAAAAAAAATTAGTTTCTTAATCCTTAACGATATTGTTACTGAATATTTTATATTAAATTTATTTTTCTTCTTTTGTGCCTTTGTAGTAAATTTCCCAAAAAATATTCATAGACAAATAATCCATCATCCAAAATTTCAAATCATCTTATTATAAATAAGGAACAGATTATGAAAAAATTGGCTTATGAAGATATTCTGGAATTAATTGAACAAAATAAGATAAACAAACTAAAAGAAGATTTGAATCGACTTCACTCAGGTGATATTGCTCAAATCATCAACGATCTTCCTTCCGAATATCAAGCATCGACTTTCCGTTTATTGAATGATGAAAATGCCTCGGATGTCCTTCCTGACCTTCATGACGAACTGCGGGAACAGATACTGAAGGAAATTCAAGAGAATCGTCTGGTTAAGATCATTGATGAGATGGAAACCGACGAAGCAACAGATATCATCAGCGAATTAGATGAAGATCGTTCCAGAGAACTTTTGGAGAAAATAGATGAAGAGGATTCGGAAGAAATAAAACAGCTGCTTGAATATGATGAAGAATCTGCTGGTGGTTTGATGCAGACCGAGATCATCGCCTTGCAAAAAGAGATGAAACGTGACGAGATGATCGAATATATCAGACAGAATTATGAAGATGTGGAAAATATCCATTATGTTTTTGTGGTCGATTTTGAGAATAAATTGATTGGAGTTTTGGAAATAACCAGATTGCTTTTAGCAAAACCGGATACTAAAGCAGAAGATATTATGGATAAGGAGGTTGTTTCCGCAACCGTTGATCTGGATCAGGAAAAAGTCGCTCATCTTTTCAGGAAATATGATCTCTATATTTTACCTGTCGTAGATAATGAGAGCCATCTTCTCGGAAGGATTACGGTTGATGATATTATCGATGTTATCGATGAGGAAGCCTCCGAAGATGCCTATAAAATGGTAGGATTGGAAAGCGAGGATCGGGTTTTTACGAGTCCTTTGAGTTCTGTCCGTAAAAGACTGCCCTGGTTAACTCTGAATTTATTCACTGCTCTACTGGTTTCTTCGGTTGTGGGAATTTTTGAGCAGACAATTGACAGATTATCGTTTCTCGCAGTTTTAATGCCGATCGTTGCTGGTTTGGGAGGAAATTCAGGAACGCAAACTTTAACGGTTATAACACGAGGAATTGCATTAGGTGAATTAACGATTCATAATACCTTGAAAGCGATTTTCAAGGAAATTTCCGTCGGGATAATTAATGGAATTCTGATAGGTTCTGCCGCCATGTTGATCGCTTATTTATTAAAAGGGGAAATCATGCTTGGAGTTGTTCTGGGAGTAGCCATGATCTGTAATATGTTCATTGCCGGTTTGATCGGCTCCTCGATTCCGGTGGTAATGAAAACTCTGAAGATCGATCCTGCTCTCGCATCCAGTGTGATCATTACCATGCTGACAGACATTGGAGGTTTTGCTTCTTTTCTGGGATTAGCAACTTTGTTATTGTAGCACGGAACTCTGTTCCGTTTGTAAAATTGATTCTCTGAATAAATGGTTTTTAACATCCTAAATTTGTGAAGTATTTGAGACTTACCAAATTTTTGATTTCTTTTTAAAACTTCACAAGTTTTTGAAACTTGGTAAGTTTTACTCCAACCGTTGAAAAGGTCTATTTGTAAGAATTCCTCTGCTGGTAACCATTTTCAAGATTTCTCAAACCAAATTTTCATATTCCGATCAGGCATAAAATTTATTTTATGATAATAGAAAATATGTTTATCTCCAACTGTTTTCAGACTATCCGGAAAATATGATAATGAATCGAGTTTTACATCTTTTGTGAGCAATATTTTGTAATTCACTTCCTCGAAAGGTTTTCCCCATCTTTGCGTGGTTGTTAGGATGTATTCGGCTTTGTTTCCCAAAAGTTTCTGTCGATAAGATAACCTGTATTTCTGTATTTGGTTGGGAAGAATTTTTATTTTAAATGAGAAACCGTTTTCCCTGGTTTTAATCATACAATCGGAAGAATCTGATAAACAAATCGCCTGCATGGAATCGACAATTCCATAAAGAGAATCGAGCGGGAACGGATAGAATAACAAGCGCTTGATTTCTGTATCCGAATTATTCCTGAAATAATAAATGCCATCCACATGGAAATAATTTCCCTTGATCTCGAAATCCAGGTCTTCCCGGAAAAACTCCAGATTTCCTGAAAATAATTGAGAAAAAAGAAAAAGTAGGACAGGTAATACTGATTTTAAATACATATTTTCATTGGGTGATGTAAATGTTTCGAGTCGCCGTCGCACGCTCCTTACGACTCGAATAGTTAACATATTATCGCAAAACGATCATCTTATTAGAAGCAACTTCTTTCCCATCCATTTTCAGAGTATAAAAATAAACACCGGAATTAACAAATTTTCCGTTCCCATCTTTGCCGTCCCAGTTGATGTGTGAAAAGCGACTCCGTCGCTTTTGCATTAACACAGTTAATGCACTCCAAAGACCTTACTTTCTGTCCTTTCTGATTATAGATTGTAATTGTTTTCTCCGTGTGCTCTGTGGTTGAAAAAGAAATCGTTGTATTTTTATT
>DRTC01000662.1 GCA_011372345.1 Candidatus Cloacimonadota bacterium | reverse complement strand
GTTTTGGAAAGCGGCAATCTTCCGGGCAAACTAGCAGATTGCTCGATTCAGGATCCTTCCCAAACAGAAATTTTCCTGGTCGAGGGAGATTCTGCCGGAGGTTCAGCTAAAATGGGAAGAGATAGGACTTTCCAGGCTATTTTACCTTTGTGGGGAAAAATGCTGAATACAGAAAAAGCCAGGATTGATAAAGTCCTGAACAACGATAAAATCCAGCCGATTATTCTCGCTCTTGGAGCCGGGATCGGGGAAGAATTCGATGTTTCCAAACTGCGTTACAACAAAATCGTGATCATGTCTGACGCTGATGTGGACGGACAACATATCGCAACTTTGTTGCTCACTTTCTTCTTCCGTTATATGCGACCTCTGATCGAATACGGACATGTTTACATCGCCAAACCACCTTTGTTTCTTATTAAAAAAGGAAAAACAAACAAATATGTTTATACAACAGAACAGCGGGATGAAGCATTGAAAAAAATCGGTGATAAAGGAGTAACTGTTCAGCGATACAAAGGTTTAGGTGAGATGAATGCTGATCAATTATGGGAAACAACGCTCGATCCTGAAAAAAGAATTCTTACTTCCGTAAAGATCGACGATGCTATCGAAGCAGATAGAATGTTCACGATTTTGATGGGAGACGAAGTAGAACCAAGACGGGAATTCATCGAAACGAATGCTAAGTATGTAGATGTAGAAGTTTAAAAAGTTTTTATTATTGTTCTTCTCGTTCCTAAACTCCTGTTTGGGAATATAAGATTATATTTTGAATAACGGTAATAAATTAAATGAAGTTTTAGGCAATTCATTACAAAACAGGAGTTTTGTAACGAGATGAACAGTATTAATTAATCGAAGTTTTAAGAGAAAACATTCCGAATCCTTTGAAAGAGAATTTTTTTAGAAGACTTCGGAAGGGAAATAATTATAAATAAATCGGAGGTTTAATGATTCACGACAGGTCGAGGATCGAAATAATAGAAATTGAAGATGTTTTGAAAAAATCATACTTGGAATATTCCATGAGTGTGATTGTTTCCCGGGCTTTACCGGATGTGCGGGATGGATTGAAACCTTCTCAAAGAAGGATTTTGTATGCCATGCACGAACTCAACCTGACACCCGGTCGAGGATTCAGGAAATGTGCAAAAATCGCCGGTGATACTTCCGGAAATTATCATCCGCACGGTGAACAGGTTATTTATCCGACTTTGGTGAGGATGGCTCAACCTTGGAGCTTGCGTTATATGCTTGTTGATGGTCAGGGAAATTTCGGTTCGCAAGATGGTGATCCTCCGGCTGCGATGCGTTACACGGAAGCCAGACTGCAAAAAGCATCAGTTGATTTGATGGATGATCTGGACAAAGATACAGTTGATTATCATCCTAACTATGATGATACTCGCAAAGAACCGGTAGTTTTTCCATCAAAATTTCCTAATCTACTCGTTAATGGTTCTTCCGGAATTGCAGTTGGTATGGCAACGAACATGGCTCCGCATAACATTGGAGAAGTCTGCGATGGAATCATTGCCCTGATTGATAATCCGGAAATTGAAATCATGGAATTGATGAATTATATCAAAGGTCCAGATTTTCCAACCGGCGGATATATTATCGGAAGAAAAGGGATAAAAGATTATTTTGAAACAGGTCATGGACGCATTATTATGCGCGGTAAAGCAACTATCGAAACTAAAGGTAATGGTTCCGAAATGATAGTAATTACGGAAATTCCTTACCAGTTGAATAAGAAATTCCTGATCGATAAAATGGTGAGTCTGGTCAAAGATAAACGGGTCGAAGGAATAAGCGATATTCGTGATGAGTCAGGAAGACAGGGAATGCGGCTCGTAGTTACTATCAAAAGAAATGCTGATGGTGATGCTGTTCTTAATAAACTTTATAAATATTCACAACTTCAGGATAGTTTTAATGTGAATAATCGGGCTTTGGTGAATGGTGTTCCCAAAGTTCTGAATATGAAGGAAATGATCCGAAATTTCATAGATTTCCGGCACGAAGTTGTAGTTCGCAGGACGAAATTCGAACTTGATAACGCAGAAAAAAGATTGCATATTTTGGAAGGTTATCGGATTGCACTCGATAATATCGATGAAGTCATTGCTACGATCAAAGCATCAAAGACAACGAGTGAAGCCAATTTGAATTTACAGGAAAAATTCGATTTTTCGGAAATCCAGGCAAAAGCGATCCTGGAAATGAGATTGCAGAGATTAACCGGTTTGGAAAGAGATAAAATCGAAAAAGAATATAAGGATATTGTAAAACTGGTAAAGAAGCTTAAAAAAATCCTTGAAAACAAAGATCTGAGGATGGATATAATCAAAGAAGAGATCAAAGAAATCAAGAAAAAATATGATGATATCCGACGTTCAACGATCATCGAAGGATCTGCTGATATCGATACGGAAGATATGATCGCAGATGAAGATATGGTTGTCACGATCTCTCATCAAGGTTATATAAAACGCTTACCTATCGATACTTATCGCAAACAAGGTCGCGGCGGCAAAGGTCTTTCTGGTTCTAACCTGAAAGAAGAAGATTTTGTGGAAAATATCTTTGTTGCATCCACGCACGCATATATTCTATTTTTCACTAATTTTGGAAAATGCTACTGGCTCAAAGTTCATCAAATTCCACGTGTTGGAAGACTGGCGAGAGGAAAAGCAATTGTCAATCTCCTGCAAGTCGAAAGAGATGAAAAGATCGAAGCATTCGTCACGGTTCGTGATTTTAATCTTCCGCATTATGTAACGATGGTCACCAAAAACGGGACTATCAAAAAAAGTGATCTGATCGCATTTTCCCATCCGCGTGTGAATGGAATCATTGCCATCAAACTGGTGGATGGAGACCAGTTGATCGATGCCCAGATTACGGAAGGAGATAATGACATAATCCTCGCTACCAGAAACGGTTTCGCCAACAGATTCAGCGAAAATGATGCTCGTTCTCTGGGCAGGAATTCTCAAGGTGTGAGAGGAATCCGACTACGAGAAGATGATGAAGTTGTTGCGATGGTCGTCGTGAAAAGAGAAGGAACTCTACTGGCGATCAGTGAGAACGGTTATGGAAAAAGAACAGCTACCGATAATTATAATCGCACCAAACGAGGTTCAAAAGGCGTCATAACCCTGAAAACTTCGGAACGGAACGGTCATCTGATTTCGTTGATGGAAGTTGTGAATAATGATGATTTGATGATCGTAACCAAAGACGGAATGATCATCCGTCAACCAGTTGAGAAAATCAGTATTATCGGCAGGAATACGCAGGGAGTTCGGTTGATTGCTCTGAATAATGGTGATAAGGTTTTCGATATTGCCAGAATTGCGGCGGAAGAAGAAGAATTGGAAGAAGAAGAAACTGGAATTCCGGTAGCAGAAAGTTCGGAAGCAGTTGAGGAACAATTACCGGAAAATCCTGCGGAAGAGGTAACTACTGAAGAAAGCAGTATCGAGGAATAAATGGAATTTTCCAAAGTTAAGTCAGGATTTTTATTAATATTTCTAATTGGAATTCTGATTTCCTGTTCCGTAAAATATGTGCCTGTTCCAACAAAAAATATTACTATTTCGGAAGGTTATGCAATTCAAAAACAGGAAGATTATGTTTTCGCAGTTTCCAATAAATACTGGATCAGAGAACCGCAAAATCTGACCGATTATTTTACGACATTTCATATTTCAGTGAAGAATAAATCTTCTGAAAAAATTGAAGTTGCAGCAGCAGATATCAGTCTGCTCGATGCTTCCGGAACACAATTTGATGCCGTTGGAACAGATTATGTTTTGGAACTTCTCGTACCGGAAGAGATCGCTTATGATCATTATCTCGAAGTTCCGGAAGAACATCGTCAGATCTGGGAAAACTGGCGGGAAGCAAAAAAATATCTGATGTCTGATGCTTTCAATTTTGGAACGATCCTACCGGGTGCTACTAAATCAGGATTTGTTTTTTTCCCGAAATTGAAGTCTGTAAACAAAAAATGCTCGATAGTTTTTAAAGGTAAAACAATAAATTTTGAACGAGAAAACTGATAAAATTAAGGGGAGATCAAACTTTTTTAAAGAATCGGAATTTCAATGTTTTTTAACCACCGAGTTCACTGAGAAACACCGAAAATAATTTTCTCTTCTCGGTGTGCTTCAGCGTTTTTCGGTGTTTAATTAATTTTTCATAAAGATTTCAGGAAAATTTTCCCAAAAAGAGCGAAATCAAGATGTAACTACCTCCTATATCTTTGGCTTCGCTTCATTTTTAATTTAAAGAATTTATTTAAATGCAGCTAACACTCACCT
>DRTC01000661.1 GCA_011372345.1 Candidatus Cloacimonadota bacterium | reverse complement strand
GATTCTCCTGAAGATATAGAAAACCAGTTTGAGCCTTTTGAAATTGAAGGTATTACTTCGACTATTTATCCTTATAAGGGTCAATTACGAGAAAATCGGATTTATGCCTGGCAGGTTAGTGCAGTTCTTTCTTCTGTAGCAGAATCTACACTTGAGGATTATAAAAGCGCTATGTATGTTTTCACGATTTCCGAAGATACGGAAGTAGATCTCGAAGTTATGATGCTCCGGAACACTTTGGAATTTTTACAGCAACTGGAAATCGAAGGAGTTGACGAGATACTGAAGTTACTGGAAAGTGGTTATACATTCGATGATGTCAAGCAGGGAACCGGTAATATTTCTATCAGAGAACTTTGTGATCTGCTTTCATCCGACGATCAGAACATCAAAAAAATAACGGTCAGATAGGAGAAAAAAATGAAAACAAAAATATTATTTATCCTGATCATAATTTTATTTGTCTCGATCTGTCAGGCAGAAGATTCTGTTGCCTTGACTCTCAAGGCAAAAGGGAAAGTCGAACTAACCAGGGGAGAAGAAAATTCCGATATAAATACAGGAGATGAATTATACAATAAAGATGAAATCGAAAGTATGGAAGATTCTTTTGCTGCTTTTAAGTTCATTGACGGAAGTTCTGTCGTGAAATTATTTCCTAATAGTATTCTCACGATAAATGCCAAAAAAGAAGGAGATAAACTGGATAAAAAAAGTTACCTGAAAATGGGAGAACTGTGGTCAAAAGTAGTGAAGAAAACAGGTGTTTTTGAAGTTGAAACTCCAACAACGGTTGTTTCTGTCAAAGGAACTGAAATCCTGGTTTCACATTCCAACGAAAAAGGAACTACTCTTTTCACTTTTTCCGGAGATGCAGAGATCAAGAATAAAAGGGATGGGAAAACAGCAATGGTCGGAGCAAATCAAAAAGCAAATCTTACTCCTGATGGTCAGATCGAAGTTTCAGGAATTAAAAAAGGTGATATTGATGAAGGAATACAGCAGATGATGGAAGATGAAGAGTCATCCGAAAATATCGAAATCGAGCTGAAGAATGATAGTGGAGAAAAGAAAACTATCACTATTGAATTTGAATAGGAGGAACTGATGAGACGGATATTTTTAATTGTCATTCTGATATTTTGTCTGCAAATATTAACAGCAGAAATTACACCTTATCATGAACTACCGATCTCTTTTAAAACTCATGAAGCACCTGTCATTGAACTTGAAATTCAGAATGGTTTTAATGAGATCGATAAAATCTATGTTTATTTTCGAGAAGCAGGAACATTAACTTATTATGAACAGGAAATGATGAAAGGAACTGAAACCGATCCGTATTTTCGTACTGCTCTGAACGATGCTTCCGAATATACGACTGAACTCGAATATTATTTCGAGATCGTGGATGTGAACGAACTGAGAACTTCCTTTCCGGAAATGCAGCCCCAGATAAATCCATTTAAAGTTGCTTTTGAAAAACCACAATCATTTTCCGATTCTTTTGTGAGATTAAGTCCTGATGAAGAACTTTCCGACCTGACGGAGGATTTTATTGTAGCGATTTCTTATTTCTCAATTGCAGATGAAGTAGAAGAAGGTTCGATCAAGTTAACTTTGAATGGAGAAGACATCACAGAAAATGCAAAAATAAGTAAAAACCTGATCCTTTATAAAGATCTGAATAAACTCCCGGGAAACTATACTTACCAGGTTTCAGCAGCACTTAAAAACGGCAAGACCATCAATTCCGAAAAATGGTTTACAAAAATCAAAGAAGTCAAATTTGAAATGCCCTGGAATTTGACCGGTAATGCGGTTGGGACATATTACGGCTATTCCGAAAGTGTTGATGATGAAACCGGACATGAGGGAAATTTACTTATCAATTTAAGCGGATCACAAAACTGGTTGAGAACAAAATTAAAACTGTTTATTTCTTCTCTGGAAACAAAATATGCACAACCTGTAAATCGTTACAAAATTTCATTTTTAACTCCTCATTTTGATCTGATCGCAGGAGATCATTCCCCAGATTATGGAAGTTTTGTCTTGAATAATAAAAATATCAGAGGTATTCATACAAATCTGCATTTTAAGATGTTCAGAATGCTGCTTTCTTATGGTCAGAATAAGAGAAAAATCGAGGGAGAAGAAACTGCTCCTGATGAATATTCAGCAGGAACATTCAAGAGAAATACTGTAGCGATGAGAATGGAGATCGGAACAAAGAAAAGTTTCCTCTGGGGATTGAATGTTGCCAAGAATAAGGATTCAATGAAATCTCTCGATGAAAAATATTATCTGGAAGTTGATGCAAACGGTGATACTGTTGCCATGACAACACCGCAAGATAATATCATTTTAGGAATGGATACCAGACTTGCTCTGATCAATCAACGGCTTGTCTGGGGAACGGAAGTAGCCTTGAGTTTGTATAATAATAACATCATCGATGGAGCTCTTTCTCTTGATGATCTGGAGGATCTTGGTCTTGATGCTGATCTACCCATCGATCCGGCTGATTTCG
>DRTC01000660.1 GCA_011372345.1 Candidatus Cloacimonadota bacterium | reverse complement strand
GTTATGAACAGGGTGGTTACCTGACGGAAGCGGTGCGTCGAAAACCTTACAGTGTAATTCTATTTGATGAGATCGAAAAAGCTCATCATGATGTTTTTAATGTTCTCCTGCAGATTCTGGATGATGGTAGATTGACCGACGGTAAAGGAAGAACTGTTGATTTCAAAAATACTGTGATCATCATGACTTCAAATGTGGCATCCCAATTTATTTATGAGATGGGAGATAAACCAGAAACTGAGATCAAATCAAAACTGAAAGAATCTCTGCAACAATATTTCCGACCGGAATTTCTCAACCGTCTCGATGATATCATTATCTTCCACAGGCTCGACGAAGAGCAGATCAAGAAGATCGTTAAATTACAGTTGAATCTTCTCAAAAATCGTTTGAAAGATAAAAACATCGAATTAGAGTTTTCTGATTCAGCCATTTCTCATCTGGCTGAGCTTGGTTTTGATCCGCAATTCGGAGCACGACCACTCAAGCGAGTAATTCAGAAAGAGATCGAAAACAAGCTGGCGATCGAGATGCTGGAAGGGAAGATTGATGTTGGGGAGAAAATTGTTGTTGGATTTGATGGAGAGAAATTCAGTCTCTAAAATAATAAACTTCCGAAGCGTGAAAAACTTCGGAAGTTTTTTTAACAACCTCGAATGCCACAACTTCAATTTTTACATTTTTTTAGAAATTAAACCTCAACTTCATTTTTTATAGATCATCTGGAATTCATAAAATAGTACAATTCCAAAAAACAATTTGACATGATATTTATCTTATCAATAAAATGTTTTCGATTTTAATAGGACCAATAGAGTGTTTTCAATTCAAAATGCAAAGGAGGTATTTAGTATGAAAGGAAAAATTCTTCTTCTTATTTTTTTGGTTTTCTTGGTATCGATATCTGCCCAAAGCAATATTCCCCAAAATCAAAATCTGGTAAATGATCGTTTAGATGGAGATTCACCATTAACGCCGTTTTTCAATTGGTCAGGGAATGGAGAAGTAAATGTTTTTACAAGTGTTTTGGGAGGTGTTGAAAATCCGGCTGATAATATTACTATTGAGAATATTCCGGCTGGAGCAACTATCATCCAGGCGTATTTTTGTGTAACTTCCTGGCAGGCTGATGAGTCGGAATCATCAGCCGTTTTTGCCGGCAGCAATCTTCCCTCGATTCCTGCCACATTCATTGATCCTGATGGTTCACTATATTTTCTTAGTTATTATCGTTGGGATGTTACTGATTTTATCACCGGCAATGGAAATTATTATTATTCAACTGCGAATATCCATCAATGTTATTTGAGTTTTCTGATCGTCTTGTTTGAAGAATCTTCTCTACCTTATGCAACTGTGATGATCAATGAAGGAGCTGAATCATTGCAATTTGCAGCATCTACAACTTTCTTCGATTTTCCGGTGACGGAAGAAAACGGAGATCTGCTTGTATTGACGCAAGCAAGTGATCCTTCTGATGGACCGGAGGAATATATCGCTTTTAACGGAACAACTCTTTTAGGTCCGGCTGATATTTTCAATGCTAATCTTGGAAACTACGCTGATATGCATCTTCTTTCCAATATTAATATCCTGGAGGGAGAAAACAGCATGACCATCAATACCGGAGCTGACTGGTTTGGAATTCATTATGCAGTTTTATCTTCGGGAGAAATCAATATCGAAGTTAATGACTATGAGATGGATAATACTACTTTTAATCTAAAGCAGAACTATCCGAATCCCTTCACAACAAACACAACAATTTCTTTTTCTCGACTCAAAGACTCAGAGAACACATATATTGTGATCTATAATATTAAAGGACAGCAAGTAAAAAAATATTCAATTTTCAATAATCAATCATCAATATCATGGGATGGAAAGGATGAGAATGGAAATACTGTCATTCCGGGATTGTATTTTTACAAACTTTCAAACGGGAAGGAATCTCAAACAAAGAAAATGATCCTTATTAGAAAATGATCCTTATTAAGTAAGAAAAGCAAGAAGAGTTTCTTAATTTTAGAGTATTGAGGTGATAAGATGCAAGAATTCCTCAATACTTCGGTTGCGATATATCAGGTTTTGATGAGTTATTATTAAATGATCTAGGATAAACTTCCGAAGTTCTGAAAACTTCGGAAGTTTTTATTTTATAACTTCTTCACTCTCTTCCCGATCTTCTTTTTAATTTTCTCAAACGAAGGCGGAGGTCCGATTCGCACCTGTTTTCCATCGATAAAAAGAGTATCGGATTGTCCCCATTCATCGAGGTTATTTCTGTTAAAAGTATTAATTCCCTGGAATTCCACTTTCTCACCAAATTCTTGCGAAGCTCGTTTTGCCCGTTCATGAACGATATTATATGCGGGACACCAACCATTTATGAAGGAAGTAATAGTAACTTTTCCAGGTATATTTTCCGGTTTTTTCTTTTGGCTGAACCATTTGGGAGCGACCGCATTTTCAGAAAATTGTTTCCATAATAAAACCTGCATTCCCATTTTATCGGCTTTTTTGAATCCCTGCTTCTTGAACCAGGATGTTTTCATCCAGAAAGGAAGAGCAAGTCCCCAGGCTGCGATCCCTTTTGCTCCAAGTTGCTTAGCATCTTCCTCCGAAACTTTGAGGAGTGCTTTTCCCATTCCCTGTTTCTGCATATTTCCCACACCTTTCTTTTTGTAACCGTGCACCCAGATGCAGGGAATAAAATACAGGTCTTTTCCATCTACGAAAGAATGTTCGATAGGTAAATACTGGATCATTCCGCAGGCATTTCCTTCCTCATCGAGAGCAAGTTTTACCCGCAAACCTTTATCCTTCATTTTCTCAAACCAATGCTGTTTATGATCTCCGGCTTCTTTCATTTCATCAGACCAATCTTCTAAACAGCAGAAATAGGTTTTTAGATATTTTTCGTTTAGATCGATGATTTTCATGTTTCCTCCTTCTTACCATAAAGTCACGAAGACACAAAGAGTAAAAAAGTGTAAAGGAATAAAAATTTATCTCCAAAAAAGTGTCATAAAAAAATGATTCTTTCGGAAGTTCATATATCCTGATTCAACGAGTTCAACCAATTCCACTATTTCAACCATTCCGAAGGTCAATAATCTCCTACGGAAATTTAAGAAAAATTCTTCTGTAAGAAACCATTCGGAAGGTTTTATTCATCACAATCAACACATTCTTCATAACTCAAATGTGTTTTAAATCGAGTAACTCCAATCCTGCCGAACAAAGAATCCACCAGAGAATAAATTACAGGGATCACGAACAAGGTCAGAACTGTAGCAAAGGCAAGTCCAAAAGCAATACTCACAGCCATTGGTTTCCACTCCGAAGCGGATTGAGAAGTTGAAAGGATCATCGGCATCAGACCAAAAATAGTGGTTACTGAAGTCAGTATGATAGGACGCAGACGAATTGCTCCTGCATTAATCAGCGAATTCCATCTGTCCACACCTTTTGCTCTTTCCCGATTGACAAAATCCACAAGAACCAGGGAGTCGTTCACCACCACTCCTGCCAGCGCTACAATTGCTACGAGTGAATTCAAAGAAGCAGGAAGTCCGGTAACGAGGAGTCCGAAGATCACTCCGATCAAAGAGAAAGGAATTGTCATCATTACAATAAAAGGCTGCACATAAGATTTGAATTGAGTAGCAAGAATAGTGAAGATCAGCAGAATTGCAACTCCGAAGGCAAGAAACAGCGAAGTATAAGATTTTCTCTGTTCTTCTGCAACCCCTCCAAATTCGAGAATATGTCCCGGAAAACGCTGCTGGAAATTGGAAAGAGTTCCTTCTGCACCTGTAATACGGTTTCCCATCAATATTTGCATAACATCATCCGTACTTCTCTTTTTCATTTTACCACTATCTTTATATAAGGTCGTATTCCCTGTGATCTCGATTATCCGTTTCTTATCACGATGTCTTATCTGGGCTAAACCGGATTTTATTTCAAAATCTGCTACTTCATTTAAATCTATCAAATTACCGGTTCCGGTACGAATTTTCAAATGATCCAGATCATTCAGATCATCGATCTGTTCTTCTTTCAAACGAAGAATGATATCATATTCGTCAGTTCCGTTTCCGCGATATTCGGAAATCGTGGTTCCGTAAGATGCAGTTCTGATAAAACCGGCAATTTGTGCAACTGATAATCCATACAGGGCAAGTCTTTCGTGCTTGGGAATGATCTGAACTTCCTTCTTTCCGGGTTGGAAACTATCCTCGATATCCACGACTCCCGGGATTTTTTCCAATTCATCCTTAATGATGTTCCCGATATATTTCAACCGGTCGAGATTATCACCTTTCACCCGAATTTCAACATCATTTCCGGTAGGCGGACCCTGTGAAGGTTTGGCAAATTGATAATTATATATTCCGGGTAATTTCTCCAGATAGGAACGGATCGTTTTCTTGATCTCTGTATGAGAATATTTCATATCATCGATGTCTTTCAGGTCGATTCGCAGTTGGGCATTATTGGTTTTTGTATCCCATCTATGATTTTTCGCCATCATTCCAACGGTCGTTACCACTGCTTCGATGTCTTCTCTTTCCTTCATCTGATAGATAAATTCCTCGATATTGGAAACGACTTCATTGGTTTTATCAAGGTTCGTTCCGATGGGAGTCTGCAATCTCAAAATAATTGTTTTGGGAGTTTGTTCCGGGAAAAATTCAAACGGAACAAGACGCAAAGCAATGGTCATCAAAGAAAGAATTAGTGCTACGATAACTGCTAAGATAAATAATATCCGATGTCTTAAAGCAAATTTAATTGCCCGTCTGTATTTCCTGACCAGAGCATCGTGAATTTTGTGAGGTTTCTTCTTTTTCTGTGGTTTGGAAAATTCGGCGATATGAGAAGGCAGAATAACCAGACATTCAAAAAGAGAAGCAAGAAGTGCCAGAGTAACTACAATTGGGAAGACTCTCATGAATTTTCCCATCATTCCCTGCATCATCAACATGGGAACAAAGGCGGCAGCGGTCGTACTCACAGCAGCGATCACGGGCCACATAATTTCTTGCGTTCCTTTAACAGCAGCATCTTTTACATTCATTCCCATTTCCACATAACGGTGAACATTTTCCATCACGATGATCGCATCATCCACGATCATTCCCAACACCAGCACCAGTCCGAATAAAGTCAGATTGTTCATGGTTATATCAAAATACTGCATCAGGATAAAAGTGAGCAGGAAACTGAAGGGAATTCCAATCGCAGCAAAGGAAGCATTTTTCCAACCAAGAAAAATAAAGAGAGAAAAGAAAACCAGGATCACCCCGAATAAAGCACTTTTCCCGAGAGTGTTAATACTGTTTTTCACATCGATCGAACCATCATTACGGATAGCAGCATCCAATCCCGGAATGTTTTCTTTAAACTCCTCCACTTTATGACGAACATCTTTCATTACCTTGATGATATTGCCGTCCGCTTTTTTATAAACGAACAAGGTTACACTGGGATTTCCATCCAGTTTGGAAATAATACTTCGTTCTTCCAGAGTATCTTTTACGACTGCTACATCGCGAATGCGAGTTGCCCGTCCGTTACTATCCATCCGAACTACAAGATTGGCGATCTGCTCGGTATTATTGAATTCTCCCACAGTTCTAATAATGAATTCTGCTTTTCCGAATTTTATTGTGCCTGCAGGAACATTCATATTTCGCATTTGAATGCTGTTTTGCAAGTCGGACAACGATAAACCGAATTCATCTAATTTGTTAATATCGCCTTGGATCCAAATTTCTCGTTCCTGGGTTCCGTGAATATCGACTTTGGAAACATAATCGATATTAAGAAGTTCTTCCCGCACATCTTCGGAAATTTCCCTGATCGCATTTCCGGAAAAATTTCCACCGATCACAACTGCACACATCTCGTTCACTTCCCGCATATTCAAACGGATCATATAAGGATCGTTCGCATCATCCGGCAGATCTCTGACCTTATCCAGTTCTGCTCGCAGATCATTCTCCGCTTTATCGATGTCCGCATCAGGTTCAAAAACAATATACATTACTGCTTTCCCTTCCGATGCTGTGGATTCCATATAATCGATATTTTCCACATCTCCGATCTCATCTTCGATTTTCTGGATTACAAGTTGCTCCATTTCCAGAGGAGATACTCCCGGATACATAACAACAATTATGAAAGAACCGAAATCAACTGCCGGCATCTCTTCTTTGGGAATTTCGACCATCGTGTAAATTCCAACAATGAAGACGACGATCATCAACATATTTATCAAGACTGAATTATTAACTGAAAACTTCGCTATGGACATTTAATACTCCTTTTTTTGAAACCACGAATTAATTTGAAACCACAAATTAACACTAATTATCACGAATTTTATTTTTAGCAACGAACAAAACTAACAATACGAACAAAAAATTAACCACAAGAACACCGAGATTGACCGAGGAAATCTCCTCTTGAGAGGAGTCCCCATTTATCGGGGGAGGTGTGTTTATCAACCAGTCGCAAGATTTAGCAAGACTTGACTCGCAATGACCGAAGGGAATGTGAGTCGAGAATTGC
>DRTC01000659.1 GCA_011372345.1 Candidatus Cloacimonadota bacterium | reverse complement strand
TAACATTGTAGCTCGAGTGGGATTATTAGTATTGGAATTAGAAATTGGCATAATACCAGCATAAAAATCAAGATTTTCAGCAGTATCATCGATATTGTCCATAGTTAAATCAGCAGACATTGCAGGTGAACCACCATACAAATGGACAATTCTATCATCTGTTCCATCAATAGCTGCAGTTGTAAAGGTTATGGTTGCTGTTCCTGTTAATGTATAATCAGCAGGATCAACAGAAGTAACTGAACCTTGATAAACAACATCCATCCTGGTGGAACTTCTAGTATAAGCTCTCTCGATAGGATTTCCTGCTGGCCAGTTTTCCATACCGCCATTTGTAACTGTTAATGGTGTTCCAGTTGGTGATTCAAATGTTACATCATCCACATATTGTGTTTCTGGTGCTGAGAAACCAGATGTATCATAGAACCTCATCCTGAGATATACTCCTGTTGCACCAGTTGGTACCGTACTACTATAACTGAATTGTGCCCAACCTCCAGTATCAGGTCCAACATATTGGTTAGAATATGTGCTTGATGCTCCAGCCCAATCTAACACTCCTGTAACTCTTACATGTGTGCTTGTATAAGCCCAGAAAGAAAAAGTATAAGTATTACCAGCAGTGACATTAATAATTGTATCATTTTCTAAATCACAATTACTTTGGGTTCCGGTATTCACATCCACACGACAACTATAAGTTCCTCCATGAATAGTAGTACCTTCTTGGTATGTATCTATTCCAGAATCACCAATCCAATTATCCGGAAGTGCTTGTGCATAAAACAAGCTTGTTAACAACAAAAAACTAAAAACTAAAACTAACTTTTTCATCTTCCCTCCTATTTTTTTATTTAAATCTCAACTTGCCGAATTTCTTTTTGAGGAAATATCTGTCAAATATTTTTTTTATTTTTTTTATCCTAATCCTTAACGATGATTTATACCATTTACATAACTCGATAAAAAGCAGTTATATCAATAAAAACCAAAAAATCATTTACAAAAATACGATTGAAATAAGTTAGGCGAAAGTTTTCTGTAGTGTTTTGAGAAAGTTTCCCCTACCTAAAGTTAGGGGTTATTGATACTTTTATTTGAAAAAAGGAAAATCAATAACCCATTCCTTCAGGTGTGGGGATCAACGACTCTCAAAGGTGTGGGGATCAACAGATCAAAATTAATAAATTGGAGATGATATGAAAAAAACATTCTTAATGATTATTTTATGCCTTTTATATTTTACGGCTTTCTCAAACGAGATACTATTCAAAACTCTTCCCAACGGGATGGAAGTAGCAGTTAAGGAAAATACAAACAACACTTCGGTCGGCTTTTATTGTTTTGTAAAAACAGGTTCTGTTAATGAAGGGAAATATCTCGGAGCAGGAATTTCACATTACTTGGAACATATTGTTTCCAGCGGTACGACAAAATTCCGCACGGAAGCAGAATATGAGCAAATAGGAAAGGAAATGGGATCATTGGTCAATGCTTACACGACTTATGATGCTACTGCATTTCATATCATTATTGATAAGCAATACCAGGATGAAGCCCTGAAAATTTTATCCGAACAAATGCAGTTCTGTGTTTGCGATTCGATGGAAGTTGCCCGTGAAAAGGAAGTAATTTTAAAAGAAATCGTCATGCGTTCAACTCCCCCTAGATCAAAGGTCTATCAAAGACATCGGGAATTGGTTTTTCCTAATTCCAACAAAAGATATCCTATTATTGGTTACACTGAACTGTTTAAAACAATATCACGCGATGAGCTGCAGGATTATTATGAACAAAGATATGCTCCCAATAATATGGTTTTTGTTGCGGTCGGAGACTTTGATCCGTCAGAAATGATGATAAAAATTGAAGAAACTTTCCAGGATTTTCCCAGAAAACAAATCGAGCCGGTTTATCTTCCCATACAGAATACTAGAAATGGAAATCCGGAATTTGTGGAGGAATTTGAAATTCAGCAGCCGATTGTCTTTATTTCGACTATTCTACCGAATTCGGAATATGAAGATGAATCTGCCCTGGATGCTGCGATGGATATTTTATTTTCCAAAAGAAAATCTCCTATCCGGCTCAAATTAGTTGAAGAATTAAAACTCGTAAATTATATTTACGGATATACGGATATTTCAGCAAATTCCCCGGAAGGGCTGATCAACATCACTTTTGAAGCAAAAGATCCGGATCAAATTCAGGAAATAATAAAAATTATCGATGATGAGTTAAATAAATATGCAGAGGAAGATATTTTCCAAAAAGATATCGATAATATCATCAATCGCAAACGGGCGCAGAAATTGTTATCGACTCCGGGAGTAGAAAGAGAATGTAACCGGATCGGTTGGGATATAATGAGATACGGTATTCCGGATAGTTATGGTTTGATCATTGAACAATATGAAAATTTAACTCCGGAGAAAATCCAAACTGCAATTTCCAAACACTTGATACCAAAAAACCGGGTAGTTTTTTATGCCATGCCGAAAGGCACAAAATCAACTCTGGAAAGGAGCGATGAGATTGTTGTCGAGAAAACCGAACCCGAGAAATTTGAGATTAACAAGAACTTGAGTTTGATATTTCGCAAAAACACGGAAAAACCGATCATCAGGGGAGTTATTTCGCTTCCCATTTCAGAAGAATATGAAACCCTGGAAAATGCAGGTACACTCGAATTTATGACGGAACTTATGTTCAAGGGTTCTGATAAATATCATCCTCTTGATCTTTCTGAATGGAAAGAAGATCATGCAGTTACTTTCTGGACTTCGGTCGGCTCATTTATGCGGATATCCTTCAAATGTTTAAAAGATGATTATCCCGAATTTAAAGAGATGTTATTCGATGCATTTCAAAATCCTTCTTTTCCGGATTCTGAAATAAGTCTGCTCAAAGATGAAATTATTGAACACCATAAAAGAAGTCAAAGCAGAGCAGGTTATTTACATCGAGATTTCCGTTCGCAGCAATTGTATCCCGGACAGAAAGACGGATTACCGGAAGAGAAAAAAATAGAGATCATTCAAAACTTGAGCCAGGAAGATCTGATCGATCTTCATAAAGAATATTTTAAAACAGAAAAAACTTTGATTACTCTTTTCGGGGATTTGGAATTTGAAGAAGCCGAAGAATATGCAAAAGAGATTTTTAAAAAAATACCAAAAGGGAAAATCAAAGGCGAAAAAACTTTTTTAAAAGTTCCTGATATTTCCGAGACATTTATCAACAGTTATGATTTTGAGCAGGTTAATATTGATCTGAACTTCATCGCTCCCAAAATAAATTCTCCTGACTTCTGGACTTTGATGGTGATCGAGAGTATTTTGAGAGGTGGTCGCGGAAGACTACACAAAGCTACTCGCGGAGTGAATGATCTGGCATATTTCACAAATGCTTCCTACGACTTTGATCCTCATTACGGATTCTTCCGGCTAACAAGTCAGACTTCCATTGATAAAAAGGATGAATTGGTTGAAGTTCTGCAAAACGAAATAAAAAAACTTAAACAGGAAGATGTAACTGTCGATGAAATTAATCTGGCAATCGAAGAACAGCAGAAGATCATGGAGACATACTTAACTGACAATCAACTTCCAAACTATATGTCTTTTTATGAAATGATGGGACTGGGATATGATTTTATTGATAAAAGTTCTGAAAAAATGAAAGAAGTAACTCCGGCAGATATCAAACGAGCGGCAAATAAGTATTTCAAAAATACTGCTTTGATCATTTCCGAACCGAATGAAAATGTGGATTTGATGGTGGAGTAAATAGCCGCGAAAAGGCACAAAAAAACAAAAAAAATAGTTTACTGCCTTTCCGAAGTTTCTCACACAGAAATTCTTATCACTAAAATTCGGAAAGTTCAGAGCATTCTCAACCTTCCGAATCTAAAAGATAAGAACAAATG
>DRTC01000658.1 GCA_011372345.1 Candidatus Cloacimonadota bacterium | reverse complement strand
CATAGAAGTTCTGCTATGACCGTTTGATTCCCTGATTTTTGGAGTTGGAGTTCGTCCATTTAAAAGTGTTTTCAAAATTCCCTTTTCAACTAAAACCAGTTCATCGGAAGGAATAACACCTTCAGCATCGACTTCAAAACTGCCGATCAGGTTTGTTACGTTAAATTCTTTCATTTTGGGAACAGCAGAAATCGTCAAATCTTTGGAAATTATCTTTTTATCGATCTTGGATTCCAATGTTTTTCCCATTAATTGTCCGAGCATAGCTGCCATCTGCTGCTCTCCGAAAATCGGTTTTCGCATGGTGCTCAAACCGCTCGTGGAAGAAAACATAGATTGAGCAAAAAGCTCTGCAACTGCCTGATCTTCAAATAAAATCGGACCTGAATAAGAATCATCAAAAATCGGAGCATTTTTGATCTTCACCAGATTATCTGCCATTAATTTTACTTCATTTTTCATATTTTTAAGAGCAGGCAGATCAGCCGGAGTTAAGGCATAATACAGAACATGATCGAAAAGCGGTTCACCATCATCAGCTTGAGTTTCCGCATTGACCTGAACAGCAGTTAGACTCAATGGGTATTTAGTATCAGTTCCTTCCGTGTTCAAAAAATACACATCTGCCTGATACAAAAATATGGAAACATTCGATGAGAAGATATCATGATAATCTTTAAAGATCGCAGAAAGTTCTTTTGCAGTTTTTTCCCATTTCTGTTTATCCATTTCAAAACTTACAGAGGAAATATCCAAATTATTTGGAGAAACTTTGCAGAAATCAGGAAGGTCTTTTTCTTCTTCGGATAGATTTTGCTGATCGATAGCAGACAGTTTCCTTTCGAAAAGTTCAGCAGCATCTTTATACATAATATCTGTCGTTTTCCAGAGTGAGTTCCTTATACCGTAATAATCATTATCAAGCGGAATATTTCCTTCATTCATGTTGAACGAATACATATTATTCATTTCCACGAAGTTCTCATTATCGCTTTCATAATCTCCGACCAGAACGCGGGCAGAATGTTTGCGATATGGTTTTTCCTCTGATTTGATAAGTGCTCCGAGAGTTGAACTTAGATAAAGTGTTTTTGCATCACAGATAGTATAACTGATAAAAAATGGTTTTTCCAGATTTTCCAGAGTAAGATTTTTCATATTTCGTTCTAATTCGTCTTTCATTGCTTTTTTAATAGTTTCACTTGCATTTTGAGAGTAAATAAGATTTGTGATAAATATCACAACAAACATTAATAGATAGATTTTTATTTTATTCACCTTCATTTGTTTTCTCCTTTTGTACTCATTCCTGAATTATATTTGGGAATGCATTTTTTTGAAAAATTTCATTTTAAATATCATCCTCGAAACAGAGTTTCTTCTCCAATTGTGTTCCTCCCGAAAGCTTTCGGGAGAATTTGGGAATAAGCAGAACCTCTATCTTTTATGAACTTTGAGAAAATTATCTTTCAAGAATTTCTAATGTTTGAATTTTCGCAAAGTTATTAAAAATCAACATCCTCCAGATCAGGTCTGGGAAGGATAGGAGGTTTTTCCTGAGATTTCATCTTCTTCTGGGTTTCGATCTTTTTTACAAATAAAGACGGAGAAATGGCGGTAACAGGAACACTTCCGGATTCTGCTCCACACATTCCGGTAAAAACTTTCGGATCATTACCGGCAGCTTCAATTTCAGAAAACATTGCCAGCGGAGTTCCAACCAGATCCACTCCCCGTACGAGTTCATCCGGTCTTCCATCTGCGTAAATCCTGTAAACTTCTGTGGGAGTTACATTGAAGGCGTTAGGAATGAACCTGCCGGTCATAGTG
>DRTC01000657.1 GCA_011372345.1 Candidatus Cloacimonadota bacterium | reverse complement strand
TTTTATATCTGATCCGTAATTGAATTCTCTGCTTTTAAGATTTAGTAAAAAATCTAAATTATATCGGAATTGAGATGCTTGACTAATGGGGTATAATTCTCCATCATAGATGATAATATCCTCAACTATAAAATTATTTTTTTTAAATCTGACTATTTTTTTTCATTTATCTATTTTCATATCAAAAAGTTAGAAATATCCTTTTGAGTTTTTTTATTTTTGGCACAAAATATGCCAATTAACCAATATATGAAAAGAGAAAAAGAAGTTATTATCATTATTGATGATCAGGTTTCAATTTGTGATTCCTGCAGTCAGGTCTTTCGCAAAGATGGTTTCCAGGTCGATACAGCCACAGATGGAATTTCCGGTTTGGAAAAAGTCATTAAACAGAGACCGGATCTGGTATTCGTTGATCTGAAAATGCCGGGAATCAGCGGCATGGAAGTTCTGGAAGAAATTGCTAATTTTGATCCAACTATTGTAACAGTAGTCATAACCGGTTACGCAACTATAGATTTTGCTGTGGAAGCTGTGAAAAAAGGAGCATTCGATTTTATTCCCAAACCATTCATTCCGGATCAACTCCGAGTAACAACAAAAAGAGCTCTTGAAAGAAGAAGGCTGCTTCTGGAAACGATGAGTTTACGTCGGGAAAAAGAAAGGATGAAGGAAAATTTCATCAGCATGGTTTCTCATCAATTGCGAACTCCACTCGTTGCAGTTCAAGGTTACTTTGAAGTAATTCTGGCAGGAATTGCGGGTGATGTTTCTGCAGAGCAGAAAAAAATGTTAGAGCGTTCAAAGATCAGGATCGATGAATTGATCAAACTGATCAAAGAATGGTTGAGTTTTGCCAGGATAGATGCTAACAGTCTTGTCAGTGAATTGGAACCTGTAGATTTAATCCCTTTAATAAAAGAATGTTTGGAAGATATTCAATTAGTTGCAGAGCAGAAACAAATTAAAGTCCAATTACTCGGAAGTGATGCATCTGCTCATGTTCTGGGAAATAAAGCAGCTCTAAAACAGGTTTTTATAAATCTCTTGGAAAATGGCATTAAATATAATAAAGTCGAAGGTAGCATCCGGGTCTCGATAAAAACTGAAAATAATTTCGTTAATATTGAGATCAGCGATACCGGAGTAGGAATTTCCAAAAAAGACCTGCCTTTTATCTTTGAACAATTTTACCAGATAAACAAAACCGAAGGTTCGGGATTAGGTCTGGCGATCGTGAAAAGAATAATCGATTCTCATTCTGGTTCGATCAAAGTTACAAGTGAACCCGGAGAAGGGACTGATTTTCAGATAAAATTACCACAATATCATGATGACAAAAAATAAAAAATAACTCAACCCCCTAACCCCCTTCTCTTGAGAAAAGAAGGGGGAATTAAAATAAAAAAATGAATTTTTTATTTTGTCATCCCTCTCTTTTTAAGAGAGGGACCGAGGGTGAGTTAAAAAGGAGTAAAAAATGAACGAAAAAGAAATGAAAGGAAAAGTATTACTGATCGATGATGATCCGGATTTTCGAGAATCCACGGGTAAGATCCTGCAATTTAGAGGTTATGATGTGATCACGGCTGGTGATGCTCATGAAGCCAGGATAACCTTGAAAAAGGAAAAGCCCGATCTTATCATCCTGGATATAATGCTGCCGGACATCGATGGTTTTACCTTTTGCAGCGAGATCAAAGACAGCACGGATTTTTTCCAGATCCCGATCCTGATCTTAACTTCTGTGAATAAAAACACGGTTGAAAAGAAATATGCTGAAAAGATCGCCTTGCATCATAAAGCCGACGAATTCGCAGAAAAACCGATCGAACCGAAAGAGTTGATCGCCAGGGTGTATGGATTGATCACGCGCAGCCGGATATTTGCAAATGATTCGTCTGATAAGAAGAAAATACTATTTATCGATAATGATCACGATTTTATGCGTTCGGTAAGAAAAGTTTTAGAGAACAAAGAGTATGAAATTCAAACCACAGATTCAGGGAAAACCGGAATGATGATGGTTAAGACCTTGTCTCCGCAGATTGTCATTATCGATCCGGTGCTGTCGGACATAGATGGTTTCACTGTCTGCCGGGAATTGAAATCCAATAAAAAGACATTCAATATTCCCATTCTGATGGTCAGTGCTTTTAATAGTCAACTGGAAGAGCCTGATTTTGCGATCACGATTGCCAAAAATCATAAAGTCGATGAATTCATACCTAAACCGATCAAAGCAGAAGCACTTTTGGAAAAAATCCGACAGTATGTCTGAATTTGTTGATTTGGTGATTTGTTTTTGCTCAATTATCTTTGCGAAAGTTATTTTCCAAGAATTTCTCTGTATGAACTTTCGCAAAGTTTTATTGATAAAAGATGAGAATGGAAACACGACTTTCTCCTTCTCCTTTCAGGTTGTCCATTACGCACAAATATGGTGTTTGTAAGAAAAGCCCACAACTTCAGTTGTGGGTAAAAAGAAAACCAATATTATTAACCGTTTCAACGGTTTCAAAACCATTAAAATGGTTATAATGTTGTGTATTTGAATTTTCTTATTATTAGAGCATCTTCTGACCCATGTATAATGAACAACCTTATAGGAGTGGATTGGGAAGAAGTAAAAATGAATAACCAAA
>DRTC01000656.1 GCA_011372345.1 Candidatus Cloacimonadota bacterium | reverse complement strand
TTGTTAATACAATCTTTCAACAGAAAAAACAATTCTTTATCAGTTATTTTTAAAATATATTTGATCAGATTTTTTGATAAAGGAGTAAATAGCGAAGATAATTTCTGTAAATATCTGTAATTCTCTTTGGAAAGATGTGTCATTCTATCATAGATCGAGTCGATTATTTCTTTGGGAAGTTCATAACTCTCAAGGTTATAATCAAAAGTAAACTTCTGATCTTTCCAGATAATTTTTTTCTGAGTAAGATCGATCAATATCTGTTCGATGAACATTGGATTTCCATAAGACCTTACCCACAATCCCTGCAGAAATTTTTCATCAGGATTTTCTTTGAGCAGAGCATAAACATATTTCTCTGTCTGTTCAAGATTTAATGGTTCTATTTTAACTTGAACAGCATGGATAATGTTTCCTAATTTTTCCGGATTATTAAAACCGAGAATGATCAAAATGGGAATATCAACAATTTCTTGAGAAATGTAGTTTATAAAATCGATTGCTTCTTTTGTTAGATTTTGTGCTCCTCTGATAATAAAAACAATGGGTTTTTCTTCAGAGAGATGTACAATAAAATTAAAAGCGGTTTGAAAATCTAAAGTCAGTTCTTCTTCATTTTCGTCGATATCTGCTGCTATTTTCTCTGATTCATAAAGGAATTTCTGGAATTTTGTAGATATTTGAACAAGGTCAGAAGCTAATTTTTTATTGTTTTTAACAGCGAACTGGAATTCCTTTATCAGAGAGAAAAAAGGATCTTTATGAATCTCACTGCATCTATAATCAAAGAGATAATATTTACCTGATAGAATATGATAACGGAAAAGGGTTAGAACATTATTTATTCCCAGTCCTGTACCTGCTGTTAATGCAATTATTTTACCATTTCCTCTGCTGATCATCGGCATGTAATCTAATAATTGATGAGAATAATCTTCCCGCACAATATAGTCACTGAATTTAATATTATGAACGATAGACCATTTTCTTGAAAACGGATATTTTTTCAGTTGAGTCCGGTTAATAAAAGAAATGATCTCTTCAACACTCCTGAATCTATCTTCCGGATTTCTTCCCAGTAAACTCAAGATAAGTCTTTCCAGATCCTTTGGTATATCAGGGTTCAATTCTCGAGGGAATTGAGGGAAAATATCAATTTTATTGCCAGCCATAAATCCGGTGATTTTTTCAATGGAAAAAGGCAATGTTCCGGTCGTTAATTTATATAAAATCACACCTAACGAATAAAAATCACTTTCCGGTACAGCTTCATTGTTCAGATATATCTCCGGAGCAATATAGGGTAAAATTTCACTTACTTTCTGCTTGCTGCGTTCAAGGTCTATTTTTGTGAAACCATAATCCATCACTTTTACATCGATCTTGTTGTCTTTCAGGAGATAAGCAATATTATCCAATTTCAGATCCTTATGAATAATGTTCTGGCTGTGAAGAGCATTTAAAGCATAGCAAACCTGGACAATGATATCATAGAGAAGTTCCAGACTGGTTTTTCTGAACTTGAAATTCCGTAGGGTTTTGCCTTCATAATATTCACTCACATAATAAATGTGTTTCCCGAAATTCCCATAATCAGAGACATGTATCAGATTTGGATGCTGGATTTTTGTGATATGATGCATATCCTCTGCAGAAAATTTCTCATAAAGACTTCTGGTGTCCAGTTTTTGAAATAATTTCAAAGCAAAGGTCTTTTTTGTTCTGGTATCTTTAACTTTAAAGACAGTTGCCCAGACACCGGAACCAAGTTCTTTAACAACTTTATACCTGGAGTCTATTATCATTATTATACTCCTCATTCTTTTTTATCCAAATCCATTTAAATTTATTAAATTTCACTGTCAAGAAAGTGATTGGAATTTATTCGGATAGTATCCTTTTTCGAGTTGTAAGGAAAGCGTCAAACAAAGTTTGACGAGTGACGACGACTTGAAATAGACAAAAGAAGCCTACAAATAAATTTGTGGATTTTACTCTTTCCCACGCTCCCGCGTGGGAATGTAGAAGTTGTTAGCGTTGTTGACGCAGGAGCATTGGAACGAGTGAACTTTCCGAATCTTATGATCAAGAATTTCTTTGTTGGAAAACTTCGGAAAGAAAGAATAATAATATAAAAAATTCATTGACGCATTTCCCCCAATATATCATATAATAAAACTATGAAAAAAGTATTATTGATCGGCATAAATGCCAGATATACTCATTCCAATCCGGCAATCCGTTATCTCAGGAATTCGGTTCTCGATCTTCCTTTCAAAATCGAATTGATTGAATTTTCCATCAACCGGAAAATTTCGGAAATCCTTTCAAAAATATATGGATCACAACCCGATGTTGTTGCTCTTTCGGTTTATATCTGGAATTCGGAAATAGTAAAAAAAATATTAAAAGATATAAAAAAAGTTTTGCCGGATATTAAGATCATTTTGGGTGGTCCTGAAGTAAGTTTTAATGCAGAGAAATGGATAGAGGAATTTCCTGCTATCGATCACATTATTTTCGGAAATGGGGAAAAAGGATTCAGGTATTTTTTAGAAAGAGATTTAGATGTTCCGCAGACGATCATAAAAATAAAGAATAAGAATTTTTCCGAAATAAATTTTCCTTATCTCGAAACAGATTTCCCGGAACTACAAAACAAATATATTTATTATGAAAGCACACGCGGATGTCCTTTCAAATGTATTTATTGCATTTCATCAAGGATCGACCAAGCTCTCGAATTCAGGGATTTGGAAACTGTTAAAAAGGAATTGCTCTGGCTGCTTGAGAAAAAGCCGAAGATCATCAAATTCATAGATAGAACTTTTAATTCTAATAGGGATTTTTCCCGCAAGATCTGGAAATTCCTCATTGAA
>DRTC01000655.1 GCA_011372345.1 Candidatus Cloacimonadota bacterium | reverse complement strand
GAAAAAAGTATTAACCGTTTTAACGGTTTCTAATTTTATTGAATTTAACCTTTTTAGAGTGGACTCAACTTCTTGTTCCCAAATTCCGATTTGGTAAAACAAGCGGGTAGGAAATCCATTTCGCTGGAATTATAACAAAATGAAATTTTTAGACCAATGCCATTCCCAAATGTAATTTGGGAATGAGAAACGAATAGAGAATTTATGTATATTTTGCTCCTTTTTGTAACAATCAAGGAAAAACAATGTCAGACCAACTTTCGTTATTCGATAAAAAGATAAAACCAACTAACATCCCACTCGCAGAAAAGATCAGACCGCAAAACCTCGATGAAATGTTCGGTCAGGAAAAACTGCTGAAAATAGATTCTCAACTGCGGAATATGATCGAATCTGACAATTACAGTTCCTTCATTTTATGGGGACCTCCGGGAACAGGAAAAACAACGATTGCCAGAATAATCGAGCGAAATACAAAAAAGAAGTTCATCTCGTTCAGTGCGGTTCTGTCCAGCATTAAAGATGTTAAAAATGTGATGAAGCAGGCAGAATATCTGCTGCAGACACAAAATAAAAGCACTATCCTTTTTATAGACGAAATTCATCGCTTCAACAAATCCCAGCAGGATGCCTTTCTTCCTTATGTGGAATCCGGAGCGATAATCCTCATCGGAGCAACAACCGAAAATCCATCGTTTGAAGTTATTTCACCGCTTCTTTCTCGCTGTCATGTTTTTGTGTTGGAGCAACTCTCCATCGCAGATATAGAAAAAATATTGGAACAGGCAGTTTCCAAAATAGAAAAAGAAATTAAATTTGATGAAAATTGTCTTCCTTTTCTTGCCGAACAAAGTGGCGGAGATGCTCGTAAAGCTTTGAATTATTTGGAAAGTATCATCAAAAATACCAAACCGGAACAGAAACTCGATGTGGAATTCATCTCCAAAATCCTCACGAAAAAAGCAATGTTTTACGATAAAAACCGCGAAGAGCATTACAATGTCATTTCCGCTTTGCATAAATCTCTGCGCGGCAGTGATCCGCAGGCTGGACTTTACTGGCTGGCTCGCATGCTGGAAGCAGGAGAAGATCCGCTTTATGTGGCACGCAGATTGGTCCGTTTTGCTTCCGAAGATGTCGGACTTGCCGATCCGAATGCGCTTGTGCAGGCGATCGCTGTCAAAGATGCAGTTCATTTTCTGGGCATGCCGGAAGCAAATGTTGTGCTAGCTCAACTTGTCGTTTACCTGGCAACTGCTCCCAAAAGTAATGCTCTTTATTCTGCTTACAAAAAAGCCAGCAATGATGCAGCAAAAACCAGTCATCTGGGAGTCCCTCTGCATATTCGAAATGCTCCAACAAAATTGATGCAAGAGTTGGATTACGGAAAAAATTACAAATACGATCATGAGTTTGAAGATGCTTATTCCTTTCAGAAATATTTTCCGGATAAAATGAATGAGAAAGAGTATTATAAGCCTTCAAAATTTGGTTTTGAAAAGGAAATCCAAAAACGGTTGGATTGGTGGAAAAGGTTGAAGGAGAAGCAGGAGAAAGGAGAAGGGAAGAAGGAAATGAAAACATAGCAAGACCTTGATCAAACTTCTGAAGTTTAATGAAAGGAACAATAAATGGTAAAATTAGTAACCAATCAGAAAAAAGATAAAAATCAATTAGGAGTATTAGATGAATAATTCAG
>DRTC01000654.1 GCA_011372345.1 Candidatus Cloacimonadota bacterium | reverse complement strand
GATATTGATCAGAAAAATTTAAAATTCAACTGGCAGTAGTTCGATCTAGATTTTCTAAAATGATCTCTTTTACAGGACGAAAGGTTTTTCTGTGAAGAGAAGTGATTCCATAACTGCGTATAGCAGCAATATGTTCGCGTGTTGGATAACCTTTGTTTTTTCGGAAATTATATACCGGGAATTTTTCATGCTTTTCTCTCATGATCCTGTCTCGAGTAACTTTTGCCAAAATGGAAGCTGCTGCGATCGAAGCATATTTTGCGTCACCTTTGACGATCGCTTTAGAATAATGTGCTATTTTCTCAGGGACCTTGTTCCCATCGATCAAACATATATCCGGTTTGATCTTTAAATCCAGAACTGCCTGTTCCATTCCCAACAAGGTAGCCTGCAGGATATTAATTTCATCGATTTTTGTGGGAGGTATGATGATCACCTTACAATCCAGAGATTTTTCAAGGATTTCCCAAGCCAATCTGTTTCTTTTCTTTTCGGATAATTTTTTAGAATCATTTAGACCTTCAATATGCCAGTCTCTATCCAAAATAACAGCAGCAACAACAACCGGACCTGCCAACGGACCACGACCTGCTTCATCGATTCCGGCAATTATCTTGTACTTTTTTCGGTATTCGAATTCGTTTTTAAACAGCATTTTTTTCTAAGACAAAAAATATTCTGGTAAATCTTCTATCGAGACTATCATAATTATTTCCAACTTGATTTTTCCCATTATCAATACTGTAGATCCCGATTAATTTGAAATCGTTTTCTTTGATGATTTCCACGATTTCTTTAACTTTGTATATTTTTTGTTTGTGAATTTCATCCTTGCGGGAGAATAAATATCCCTTTTTCAGAAAGAAAGTGAGATTGGTTGTCTGAATAAAATTTCCATAATTTAATTCGCTTTGATGGACCATATAATCATCAGTGTTATCCTCAAGATTGACAAAACCGTCAAAATTATCCTCACAATTTTTGAGGGTTGTAATATCAAAAATGAACATTCCCTGCTTTTGCAATGACTGATAAGCATTTTTAAGGATTTTATGAACCTGCCTGCTTTCAAGAAAATAATTTATACTATCGAATAGAAGCAGGATCAGGTCATATTTTCCCGGAAATGTTTTGTTTAGAATATCTGCTTGATAAAGAATTGGTTTAAATGATTTTTGAGCAGCAATGCTCAACATCTCGCTGGAAATATCAACAGCGTCAACTTCCAATTCTTTCTGCACTAACAGAGTTGAAATATTAGCAGTTCCGCAGGCAAGTTCCAAAACCTTTTGCGGGCTTTTTAGATAAGTTTTGTTAAATTGTTTCAGGATAAAACTCACCCATTCTTGGTAATTAGCATGAGACATATATCGATCATAAAATCTAGCAAAAACAGTATAATTATCTGCTTTTTTCTCAAAATTGTTATCCAGCATTTGTTCCGCAAAGTTAACAGCGGTTTTCAGACTTTTTTCAGAAGCAAGATTTTTTCCGGCAATATCGAAGGCAGTTCCATGATCTACAGATGTTCGAACAAAAGGAAGTCCAAGCGTGACATTGACACCTTCTTCCGAAGAGATCATTTTAAACGGGATCAATCCCTGATCATGATATGCAGAAATGAGCATGTCATATTTTCTGTTGTTTTGAGCAAAAAAGGAATCTGCCGGGAAAGGTCCGTCAATGATGATATTTTCTAATAAAAGTTCTTTTAATGCTTTCTTCAAAAGTTCATCTTCAAAACCAAATGCACCGTTTTCCCCGGCATGAGGATTGACAGATAAAACCGCCAGTTTTGGATTTTTGATGATCTTTTTAGTCTCATTATAAATGAGTTTCAGTTTCTTCAAAAAAAACTTCCTGTTAAGAATATTTCCCAGGTTGGAAACAGGGATGTGAGTTGTCAAAAGTGCAAGATTAAAATATGGTCCCCAAAAGTTCATTATTACATTTTCTGATCCTGTTTTTTCTGCAAAATATTCGGTGTGTCCGATAAAATCCGGGTGAGTTTCCCTGATCGCTTTTTTGGAAATTGGACAAGTTACGACTGCATCCAGTTTCTTCGCTTTCAGATCGAGCATACACCTTTCCAAGATATTATAGGAAATTTTACCTGTTTTTGAGGAAGGTTTTCCCGTCTCATATCCGGAATCATCTATCTCTATCCAGTAAATTATTGTGCTAATATCAGCAGCTTCGACATTTCTGATTTTTTTAATAATATTCCCATCAGGAAATGGTAATATTTTTCCATAAATAATATAAATAAAATCTTCTTGTAAAGGCAGGAATCTGATAGCTTTGGATGCAATTTCCGGTCCTATTCCGGCAGGATCGCCTGTTGTAATCGCAATTTTTTTCATTTTCTCTTCTCGTTTTAAAACTTGCCGAATTTCAAAATTCGGCAAGTTTTCTTTCTTTAATTAAATCCGGAAAATTTAAAAAAGTTGACACTAAAGATTTTGTCAAATTATTTGCTTTTAAATCAAAAGGAGTGCGAAAATGAGCATTATCAGAAAATCGGTAGTAGCAGGTGCATTTTATCCGGGAAACTCCGATATACTGAAAATGGAAATTGAAAATTACCTCTCAAAGGTTAAGGTTAAAGATACATATGAAAAGGCTTTAGGAATTGTATCTCCGCATGCAGGATATGTCTATTCCGGACAGTGTGCTGCTTATGGTTACAAAGCAATCGAACAGAAAAATTTCGATCTTGCGGTCATAATCGCTCCAAGCCATAATATTGCTGGCTATAGATTTTCAGTTGGGAATTTTGATGCTTATCAAACACCTTTGGGTATAGTTCCTGTTGAAAAGGAATATGTTAGAAAAATACTGGATTATCCTGATTTTGAGTTTCTTCCTGCTGCTCATAGTTCCGAGCATTCATTGGAAGTGCAACTTCCGTTTCTGCAAGTGATCAAACCAAATGTAGAGATTGTTCCTATCATTTTAGGAAATCAGAACAGTAAAAATAGTGTAATTCTATCAGAAGTTCTTTCACAGATTTTTAAAAACAGGTTGGATAAAACTGTTTTCATTATCAGCTCTGACCTTTCTCATTATTATGACAGCGATACTGCCATTGAAAAAGACAATCTACTTGCTGAAAATTTTCAGAAAGGCTTGATCGATAAGATGGAACAAGATATGCACTATAAAAAAATAGAAGCTTGTGGGATCGGAGGAATTTTATTTTTGATGCATCTCGCTGAAAAACTGAAATATAAGAAGATTGAAACTTTGAAATATACTCATTCCGGTTATATTAATAATGATTTCAGTCAAGTTGTCGGATATTTATCGAGTATAATTTATAAATAGATTGGAGATTTTATGAACACATCAGATCACATCAAAGTTAAAAACTATTCTACTGGTGATATCGTCTTCAGGGAAGGTGAAAAATCTGATGATTTTTACATTATTCTTTCCGGAAAGGCAGAAATCATTAAGAAAAATTCTCAAGATAAAGAAGTAATTCTGACAGAACTAACACCAGGAGAAGTTTTTGGGGAATTAGGAATAATATTAGGTTTACCGAGACAGGCAACAGTTCGGGCGAAAACAAACCTGGAACTGGAGATTATCGATCCGAGATTATTCAGTTCCTATTTTGATTTTGATAAAGAAACCGGTGAAAAAATGAGAGCTATGATCCAGACAATGGCGCAAAGAATTCGCGATAATGGTTCCAGGTTAGCAGATTTTTTAACGGAAGGTGTTTTAGAAATTGATGAAACTTCTGAATCTGGAGAAGGAAACATTAAATTAGTTGCAGATTCCCCTGAAGCTTTAAAAGCGATGAATGGTATGAGAAGTATTGAAATCACAAAATTTCCTTTTAGAGTAGGTCGTTATTCTAAAAGAAGTTCGGACAGGCTTTTTCATAGAAATGATGTTTATTTAAGAGATGATAAACCTTATGTTATCTCTCGTTCACATTTTTCCATTCTTCAGCTTCATAATAAATATTATTTCCAGGATGCCAGTAGTCAGAACGGAAGCTTTGTAAATGGTGTGAAAGTTCATGGTTCAACAAAAAAGATTCGCAGTGTGACCGTGAAAAAAGAAAAAAAAGTTGAACTGAAAAAGGGTGAAAATAATATTTATTTAGCTGATGAAAAATATAATTTAAAATTCAAAATTATAGTATAGAACATTGCATTGTGGATATTTTAAAAATCAGTTAAAGTTTGTCCCTAAAATCCTTCATAAAAATCGATTGTAATAAAATAAGTTATCATATTCGATGCTGAACTCTTTTCAAAAAAAACAGTAAAAATGATTTGACAATAAAAACCCTGATTTTGAATTTGCAAACTCAAAAATTTTGCGGGAATAGCTCAGTGGTAGAGCCTCACGTTGCCAACGTGATTGTCGCGGGTTCGAGTCCCGTTTCCCGCTCCATTTTTTTCATAGCGTGAAAGAATTTTAACACTGAACACCGCTGAAGTTCACTGAAAAATAATAGATAAAATTCGGTGTATTCGGTGATTTTCAGTATTTAATGAAAGAATTTACGGCGACATCGCCAAGTGGTAAGGCAAAGGTCTGCAAAATCTTTATCCCCGGTTCGAATCCGGGTGTCGCCTTCAGTTATATTTGTTGCGGATTTATAGAAAATATCATCTTCCGAATGTACGTAGCTCTTCGGAATGATATGATTAAAAAAACATACAGATGTCCTGCGGATCCCGAAGATTTTCTGGAGAAGTTTTTCTTTATGTATTTTGTGCCTTTTGTGGCTATAAAATGCCGGAGTGGTGGAATTGGTAGACACAAGGGACTTAAAATCCCTCGAACTTTTTGTTCGTGCCGGTTCAAGTCCGGCCTCTGGTATAAAAACGAAACGCTGACTTTTAATTAAGTTAGCGTTTTTTTATATTAACATTTAACATTTCCCACTTGGATTTATAAAAATTAAATATCTATAACTCCAATTAAACACATCTCGCCCTTTTTCACCCTTCCGAAATCCGTAAACCCGCATTAAATGGGGATTTTATTTTCAAATTCCTCAGAAT
>DRTC01000653.1 GCA_011372345.1 Candidatus Cloacimonadota bacterium | reverse complement strand
CAAATAGCCAGATAATCCACAAACTGTTCCGGCTTCAAACCATATTTCTTGATAACATCTGCAGTTTTAGTAACCACTTCTTTGAAAGGATCGTAAAGCATCACCCGTTCATCGACAAGCTGCGCAAAATCCTTATCACCGGTCACGATGATGATCTCGAATCTGTCCTTATATTTTTCAGCAATCGTAGCCAGCGTGTCATCTGCTTCAAAACCTGCTTTCGAGATTTCCGGAATATTTATCAACCGGAAAAACTCTTTGATCGGTTCGACTTGAGCGTGCAGTTCATCCGGAGCAGGAGGACGATTTGCTTTGTAAGTTTCCGTGATCTCGTGCCGAAATGTTTTCTCCCTGCGGTCAAAAGAAATAGCGATATGTTCAGGATTGTAGCGGTCTATGAGTTTCAGAAAAGAACTGACAGTTCCGTAAATTGCACTCGTATTTTCGCCACGACTATTTCTTAACGGATTTTTGATAAAAGCGAAAAATGAACGGAAAATGATAGCTGTTCCGTCTATGAGGAAAAGTTTTTGAGACATCAGTACTCCTTTATTTTTACAACTAACAAGAACGAACAAGACGAACGAACTTGTTTTTTGTGTTTTATCTTGTTTGCACAACTTTATTTATTACGAGTTTAGTCAAGTTTGAGAAAAAATTATAGACAAAATTGAAGCCTTTTTTTCTGATTGTCTTGATGCTGGAAAGAGAGAATGGAAAAAAGATATGAAACCTAAAGTTTGTCTTGAAACAAGTATTCCAAGTTATCTAACTGCTTGGAGAAGTCCTGATTTGGTGATGGCTGCAAATCAGGAAACTACAAAATAATGGTGGGAAAATCGTTATCAATATGATCTGTTTGTTTCTGCTTTAGTCATTCAGGAAGCAGGTTCCAGAGATCCAAATGCAGCAAAAAGATGATTAGAGCAGTTAGAAAATATTCCGGAAATTGAGATAAATGAAGAAGTTGAAAATTTTGCTAATATTTTGATGCAAAAAGTTCCTCTACCAAAAAAAGCAAAACTCGATGCTTTGCATATTGCGGTAGCAACACTTGGTGGAATGGATTACTTACTAACCTGAAATTGTGCTCATATCGCAAATGCTGTTCTTCGACCGAAAGTGGAAAGAATATGTCGAGAATATGGTAACGAGCCGCCGACAATTTGCACTCCGCAAGAAATAAAGAGGTATTCCTAATGTGGAAAGACAAAATCGTAGAAGAAATCCGCAAATATCGTGATGAATATGCAAGTAAATTTAATTATGATCTGCACGCAATTTGCCAGGATTTAAGGAAAAAACAAAATACAGAAGGACGAAAAATTTATATGTTGCATCCAAGACCGGTAAAACAAATGAAATAATCAGTTTATGATGTAAAACTGATTCTTTAATTGTTCTTTAATTCTCACTATTTTGATGAAAGTAAAATAATTGTATTCACCAATTTTATCCATCCTGACCGCAATTTTCGAAATTGTCGTGGCAGTAATTGCTTTCAAATCTAAAGGAAGAAAATCGATCCGCTACACTTCTGCAGTTTTATTAATGCTATTAGCAAGTTATCAAATCCTGGAAATCGTGATCTGTTCAATTTCGCAAAATAATTTACTTTTATCTCAACTTGCTTTTATGGTGATCATCTGGCTTCCTCCAATTGGAATTCTGCTTATATCGTATCTATTTCCGATAAAGAAAAAACTCGTTTTCAGATATTCTCTCTTTCTTTTCGGTTTGTCTCTGTTAATGGTTTTCAGGATATTACTCGATCAGAATTTCGTTAACCAAACAGTTTGTTCTGTGGTCCTTGCCCGCTTTTCCAATCCAAAAATAATTTATATCGTTTACTCCGTATTATATCAATCAGGACTTTTAAGTATGCTGTTTTTATCCGCTTCCGGAGTGATAAACAGCAAAGACCATCTGCAAAGAAAATTGCTCGGACAAATCCTGCTCGGTTCGATGGCTTTTATTATTCCTGCTTTGATAACCGTTATCACTGTTCCTGTTACCAAGGGAGCATTACCATCGATAATGTGTCATTATGCACTTTTTTTTGCAATTTTTATCAGTAGGTTGATCTATCTGGAAAACAAATTTTTCCGCAAAATACCCGAAAAAATAGAAAAATAAATTTATTATGGATTGGGCTTGATTCGCAGCGAAGTATGAATCGAGAACTATCGTCATAAAAAGTTGATGAGTAATTTTAAGTTATCCCGAAAGATTTCGGGACAAGTCAGGTCTTGCTTGTTTTTTCTTCGTGTTCTTTGCGGTAAGCAAAAAGGGTTTGACGAAAATCACTAATTTTCTGTAATACATTTATGAATAAAAAAAATGATAAATGTCAAAGTTGTGGATACAATTTTTACGGGAAATACTGTTCAAATTGCGGAGAAAAGCAATTTAGTAGGGAAGACCTTTCTCTGAAAAAATCTTTTAAGAATTTTATTTTCTCAATTTCCAACATTGATTCCAATTTATTTAAAAGTCTGGTTCTTTTACTGAAAAAACCCGGATTTCTCACGAAGGAATACTTAAACGGAAAACGAACTTTGTATTTAAAACCTCTGCAACTTTTTCTGCTCATCAACCTTCTCTATTTCCTGATTCAACCTTTTACTATTGCTCAAGGATTCAATAATACGCTGAATTCTCAAATTCACCGACAGATTTACAGTTCGCTAACCAGAAAAATTATCGAAACCAAATTGCAAAATGCTGATACTTCTCAAAAACAGGAATATAATAATAGATATAATTCCAAATCGGAAACTTTTGCCAAATCCTTACTGCTTTTAATGGTTCCCTTTCTTGCTCTTTTGTTGAAACTTCTATATCTGAAATCCGGAAAATATTTTGTCGAACATCTGATCTTTTCCCTGCATTTTTTAGCATTCAATCTTCTGATTAATTTTATTGTTTTAATGCTGGTGGTAACCGTTTCTTTATATTTGTTAAATATTTTAGGATTGGGATTCATCATTAACGAATTACTATTGTTGCTCCTTTCTTCGACAATTTCCTTTATTTATCTCTATTCCGCTCTCAAAAGGGTTTACGCACAAAGTAAATTGGTAACAGTCATCAAAAGTTTCCTCATAACTTTCAGTTTGTTTCCTATCATTTTTATATATCGTTTCATTTTATTTTTTATAACTTATATTTTTGTTGGATGATTTCATGAGGATGTAATAGATGAATATATTGCTACAACCATTCAAGAAGGAAGATCTGGAAAAGATCGTCGAATGGCGGAACGACCCGAAAGTAAATAAATACCTCGCAAACAGGAATAAAACGCTTCCGGAAGTAATTGAGTGGTTTGAAAAATCTTTTAAGAAGCAGAATGATTTAATTTTCGGGATATTTATCTCAAATCAATTGATCGGTTATTGTGAAATTGAAAGTATCGATAAAAATCATAAAAAATGTGAAATGGGAATTATTATCGGAGAGCAAAACTATTGGGGAAAAGGTATCGCTGAATATATTATTAAGAAATTATTGAAAATCGTTTTTGAAGATTTGAAATTACATCGTTGTCTGGCAGTTATTGACAAAGGAAATATCGCTTCTTCCAAATGTTTTCGAGCAGCAGGTTTTAAGTATGAAGGGAAATTAAGGGATGCGACAATTGTCGATGAAAAATATTGTGATCTGCTGTTGTATTCGGTTTTGGAGGATGAATATAATAAAATGATTTTAAAATAATATGATCAAAACCGGAATATAAACAATCCCCGTTAAAATCGAAACTGAAACCAGATTAGCGGCAAATTCTTTATCAAGATTTTCCAGAGTTGAAAAGACAAGTGTATTATAACCGACCGGAGCTCCGCTGCAGATTATCACGATCGTTTTAATAACTCCCTGCAAATTTAGTATTGAAGCAAACACAAATCCTAAAAGTAATCCTATTCCGGTTCGGATAAAAAGAACAATTAGAAGTCTAGATAAATTTTTAATTCGTGGTGAAAAATAAATTCCGATAGAAAGCATTATGAGTGGAATTGTCAGCATTCCAATTTGATTCAGGAAGTTATTTGCGATTGTTGGAACAGGTATTTTTATAAGATTAAAGAGCAATCCGAAGATCAATCCCCAAATAGGAGGTAGGAAGAACAATTTCTGATAATTTATTTTTGTATTCTCTGCTTTTCCGTATTTCATCGCAATATAATAACCAAAAGTCAGGACAAGTAAGGCATTTCCAAAATCGAAGATGGCAACTGTTGCTACTCCTTTTTCTCCAAATGCAGAAAAAATGAAAGGTAACGAAAATCCTGTATTCATGATTATCGAGCCGAGAATAAAAGTTCCGAGAGTTTTTTGCGAAAGTTCGAGTTTTTTCCCGATAAAAGAAGTTATAAAATAAATGACAAAGAAAACAGTAAATGCGATGAATGGTAAATAAATAAACTTGATTGAGAGCCAAATTTGTGAAACCGAATGAAAAACCAATGCCGGCATAGAAACATAAAAGATGAATTTCAGGAAAATATCGGCAGTTTCTTTACCGAATAGTTTTATTCTTTTCAGGAAATATCCTAAAAAGAAGATGAGAATGATGGGGATGATTTTGATGAGGAAATCCGGCATATTTTTCTTCTCTTTCCTTTTTTTTACAAGATTATTTCCTCTAAAATCAGGTCAATGCAAATTATTAATAAAAATCTTTACAATTCTATTGGATATTGAGTTT
>DRTC01000652.1 GCA_011372345.1 Candidatus Cloacimonadota bacterium | reverse complement strand
GTTGTTTTATACCCAAAACTGTTTGCATAAACCATTAATAATTTCATGAAATTTCTCTTTTATAAACATTAACTCGTTCCCACACTGAAGCATTGGAACAAAAAATTTTAGATTTCTTACAATCCCTTCCAGGCACTTTGTTCCATAGTCAGAAATTTCTGCAATTCTTCCTGCGTCATCAAAACTGTCTGTACATTAACTTTGGCTTCCATTGCTTCCAAAGGTTGTTTAAAACTTTGGATCAGAATATTTAGAATTGGAATGTTCAAAGCCGGTAATGCCATCACAATTTCGATATTCCTGTCTTTAATTTCATAAGATTTGATAAGACCAAGATCATACAAAGTATGATTAATCGCCGGATGATTTACTCCGGTAATTATTTCGATTGATTTTTGTTCGAAATCCATTTTTTTATTTTCCTGTTATTTTTTAAATACAATCACTTTAATCAAATTTCTAAATTTAGTTCTATCTAAAATGATAGATGCTGCCTTTCTTCACCTTTTTCCCATTCATTATAAATTTTTCCAATATTAAGGCAAATTTTGTTTATGCCTTCTTCTATCTCTTCATCTTTTACTACAATGCAAACAAATTTCTTTTTTATTCGTTTGATATTCGGTCCGAAAATTTTGGAAACTACCACATTTACATTTTCATGAAGCAATAATTTGCTGATTCCTTTTGCTTTTTTGGGATCTGCGTGGACTTCTTCCTCTTCGTCAACTGTATTATCGATTCTTTTAATGAATTTCGCATTATTCCCGGCAATTTCATAAATATCATAAAAATCGGCATCACCAAAATGACGACCCATAAATGTTTTACCATTATCAGTGGCAAAAGCGACTCTTATTTTTTCCATTTTATCCTCCCTGAAACTTCTGAAGTTTTGAAAATTTCGAAAGTTTTATCATTAATTCGGAATTAGGGATACAGTCATATTGTAAAATTTACAGACGCTTTTAATTTATTTACTTCACATCAATCCTCTTTGCTTCATAATGGATTTCAGTTTTTCTGTTTTGTTTACACTAAGTCCGGTTAAAGGTAATCTCAAGCTACCAGCAGGAAAATTCATAAGATTTAAAGCCTTTTTAACAGCCATCGGATTAGTTTCAAAACGAATAGCTTCAAATAAATCATAATATTCCAGATGAAGCTTTTCAGCTTTTTGTATCTCTCCATTCAAAGCAAAATCCAACATATTTTTCATAATATTTGGAATCACATTTCCAGAAACTGTGAATGAGCCACTTCCACCAAAACAAACCAATGGAAAAGCAGTTGTATCTTTTCCTGTAAATACTTCAAAGTCTTCATCTTTGGTCAGGTAAATAACTTTTGCCAGATGATCGAGTGCCTTGTTTCCATCTTTTATTCCAATTATATTAGGGTGTTTTGCTAATAAAGCAGTAGTTTCCGGTTTTATATTTATACCAGTCCTGCCTTCTGCATTATGTAAAATAATCGGAATTTTAGAAGCATCAGCGAGTTTCTCAAAAAATTTAATTACACCATCAGGTTTTGGAAGCACAAAATATGGTGAATAAGAACATATATAATCTGCACCAATATCTGCAAATTCCTTTGCTCGTTCAATTCCTTTCCATAAACTCATCGCACAAAGGTCAGGAACTATCAAAGATTTACCTTTTGCTTCATGAACAATAATTTCTAAAACCTTGTTAACTTCCTCATCAGTTAAAAGGGTGTTTTCTCCAGTTACTCCCAACGGAGCAATCCCCTTAATTCCAGCTTCCAATTGTTTTTGAACTAATAATCTCAATCCATCTTCATCTAAAGACATATCTTCTTTAAATGGTGTGATTAATAGAGTGTATGCACCTTTTTGCATTTCTTCTCCCTTTATTTTTTTGATTTATTAATAAAAAAATCAAAATTCCCTCAATTCTCCCTTTTTATAAGCATCGTATGCTTCTTTAACTGTCATCTCGCCTGCACCGACAAAAACTTTTGTTCCAAGCTGTTTAACAACTACCGCCGCATTTCCTCCGGGACCATTTCCAGTTATCATTACATTCACCCCGTATTCAGCCATTTTCTGAGCCGTTCTTGGTCCTGCTCCGTGCGCTTCGTTAGCGATTGCTCGATTGTCATAAGTTTCAACTTTTTCTGTTTCTTCATCATAAATGAAAAAAAATTCTGTTCTGCCAAATCTGGAGTCTATTTTAGAATCCCATTCTGTTCCTTTGGCTGTTAATAAAATTTTCATTTCAACTCCTTTTTTCAGCAACGAACAATACTAACAAAACAAACAATTAGTCACTTTTTTTTCAGCTGTTCTCAACTCCACCGCTTTGCTGTGAAGTTGAGTCCAACTTGAACGATTTTTTTTGTTCGTATTGTTCGTTTAGTTCGTTGCTAATTCCTTTATTTTTTCCCAACTATTTTCAATATTTAGTTTGAGTTTTCCATCATCAAATTCTACAATTGTTTTGCCTTGGGTCATTGCTTTAGTGAAATTTTCATCATAAGGAATGGCAGTGATCGATTCGATTTTCTCATCTTCCAGAAATCTCTGTATTTCTTTTGTCTTATTTGGATTAATATCAGCTTTATTAATAATGCAACCCGCTTTAATGCCGAATTTTTTCACTAACTCGTACACTCTTTTCAAGTCGTGAATACCGGAAACTGAAGGTTCGGTTACCAGAACTACGAAATGTGCTCCTGAAAGTGATGAAATAACCGGACAACCGATTCCCGGCGAACCGTCAACGATCACAAATTCTTTGTTTTCTTTTTCTGCGATCCCTTTGGCTTTATTTTTTACTTCTGCCACTAATTTACCGGAATTTTCAGCCCCAATTCCCAATCTGGCATGTACCATTTTTGAACCTGTTTTTATTTCGGAAAGAAACCATTTCCCGACATTTTGCTCTTTCATCTCGATTGCATCTCGCGGGCAGATTTGAGAGCAATAACCACAACCTTCACAATCTATTGGATTTATGACATATTTCTTGTTAATTATCGGAATGGCTGCAAAGCGACAAACTTCTGCACATTTTCCACATTTGATGCATTTTTCCTGGTCTATTTCAGCGATTAATCCGCTGTAAAAATCTTCGGAAACAGCATAATCCGGTTCTAATAAAAGATGCATATCAGCCGCATCAACATCGCAATCTGCAACAATTACATCTTTCCCACCAAGATAAGAAAAAGATGCTGTGATTGAAGTCTTACCGGTTCCGCCTTTTCCTGAAATGATGACGATCTCTTTCATTTATTTCCTTTTTAAAACTTGCTAAATTTCAAAAATTTGGCAAGTTTTTACCTGACAACCGCAATAACTCGAGCCAGCATTTCATTAATATTATTTTTTAATGGTAAGGCAAAAACCTCGAATTCTTGAATTTCTAAAAGTTTATCCAGATTAGTTAAATGTTCGGCGATCATTATGTTATTCTTAAAAAATAATTTATGAATTTCAAAAGGAGGATCATCAGGACTGGGTGTATCCAATCCGATCATACTTATTTCCGCTTCGATCAATTTTTCTGCCAGAGATCTATCTATCAAAGGAAATTCCGTATAATAGTTCTCCTTTTTGAAATTCTGATCGTGTCCTGTATAGATCAGAACAATGCTTCCTTTAAGAATAGGTTTATTAATGACTGAACTATCGATGATCTTCTTCCCTTTTGCGTTTAAAACTACACCTTTATTTACATAGCGTTCTAAAGGAAAAGCACTATGCTGCACTCCATCTGCGATCATGTGTCCGGGAGCATCGATGTGAGTTCCCGTATGCAATCCGGTTGTTAAAAGATGATTTGTATATCCATCTTTTTCAACTGTTGCCAGCGATTTCAATTCTGTTTCCGGATGCCCCGGATAGATCGGCATTCCGGATTCTATTGTTTGACTTAAATCAATGATTTTTTCCATTTTTTTCCTTTTATAATTTTTTTTCTTGTTCCCAAATTGTATTTGGGAACACAGTTGGATAAGAAATTTCATTTCGATAAAGATAATTCAAAATAAAATTTTTCCATTATTGCGTTCCCAAATACAATTTGGGAATGAGTAGAACGATAACTCGCTACGGCCGCAGGAAGTGTGAGTCGAGAATTGCGACCATTTTTAGACAGGTTGTTTTCGACTCGCGCTTCGCCACGAGTCAAATCCAACCTTTGAAATCAATTTTTCCAGAGCATTCTCAAATTCAGGAACCTGTTTATAAAGGAGTTCTCCCTGTGAATAAATTTTCGCTATTTTTCTGCTGTTAGGAATTTTCGTTAGAATTGGAATGTTTTGATGCTTACAATATTTCAGAACATCGTCATTTCCAATCCCGAAACGATTGATCACAACTCCAAATTCCTTTTTCAATTCCAGCATAGTTTGAACTGCTAATTTCAAATCGTGTAATCCAAAAGGAGTCGGTTCCGTAACGAGAATGACAAAATCTGCATCTTTACTTGCTTCGATAACCGGACAGGATGTTCCGGGCGGAGAATCATAAATTTGGAAAATATCGTTTGGAAAATTCTTCTCGATATAATCGATAGTTTGCGAGATCAAAGGAACAGCCATTTCCTGACCAATATCAAGTTTGCTTTCCACGAATGACAAATTATCATTCCGGAAATGTCTCAAAACTCCGATTTTTTGAGGTATCATCGGCAAAGATTTGGTTGGACAAAGTTCCGAACAGGCATAACAACTATGACATAATTCCGGAAAGATCATAATTCTGTCGGCAAGTTTAATGACTGCATTGAAATTACAGACTTTCTGGCAGTTACCGCAGAGAATACAGTCATCCTTTTTCCATTCGGGAATTTTCTTAAACTTATCTTCCTGATGAACTAATTTCCCCTCGATGAACAAACCTGAATTCGGTTCTTCCACATCAAGGTCGATGAGAACGATTTTCTGATTTTCCGCTAAAAAAGCAGCCAGATTCGTTGAAAGAGTTGTCTTTCCTGTTCCGCCTTTTCCGCTGGCAATGGCAATTTTCAAATTATTCCTTTCATTAATTTTTCATTATTTTTCCGAATTATCTCATTTCTTTTTTTCAGGAGGTATAACCAAAACCGGTATTGGTGATCTTGTGATCAAAGATTTATGAACACTTCCAAATAAGAGATTATAAAATCTTCCATGTTTATGAGAACCAATAATAATAATGTCTGCTTTAAATATTTCTGCTTCTTGAAGAATATTTTCAACAGCTGTTCCTTCCATGAGAATACATTCTGCTTTAATTCCGTCCTTTTGTAAATTATCATGAATTTCCTGTAGTCGATCTTCAATTATTTTCTTCTTTTCATTTATCAACTCCATCGATGGAGTTTGATTATACTCATTTGTTATTGCTGAAAGATAAGAATCTAATGATTCGGAATGAACAATAAGTAATTCTCCATTTGATTCTTTTGTCATTGTTTTGGCTCGATCAATTACTTTTTCAGTTGATTCTGAAAAATCAATAGCTGCTAAAATTCGTTTCATCATAACCTCCTTAAATTACTTATTCGACTTATAATGAACGACAAGTCGTAACTACACATCTTTTCTTCAAATTTTCACTTTTTTCGGATCGTCATTGATTTATAAAATCCTTTTTTTTTGAACCAAGACGATGTTCTTTTTGGACTAAAAAGCAAGTTTAATGATCACAAAAATTTTCACCTGATTTTAATTCATTTGAGATACAGGTTCTGACCAGTTCTTTTAAATCTTGGGCTGGAACTCCATAATAAACTTGAATATTGTTTTGAGTGAAAAGGCTCTGGGCTCTGTTCCCCATTCCTCCAGCGATGATAATGTTCACTCCCAGATCTCTTAAGAATCTCGGATGAGAACCGGGTTCGTGTGGTGGAGGAGTAATAAACTCTTCGTTCACGATTTTTTCTCCCTCGGTTGTAAAAACAGCAAATTTTTCACAATGGCCGAAATGGGCACATAACTTTCCGTTTTCTGTTGGGATCGCTATTTTCATTTTTTTCATTTTATCTAAAATGTTTATCGCCATGCATGCCGTCACCATGACCTTGACCATGATCACAGCTGCTTTCTCCAGCTTCCAGTGTATCACTCAAATAATTACTAATCACCTCTTCGATATTACCATGTACGCCAATAATGTAATCTATTCCAAATTGTTGGAAATATCCTTGGGCTCTCCTGCCCATACCACCTGCGATTATTATATCACATCCTTGTTCCTTAAGAAATCCTGGAATTGCACCTGGAGCATGACCTGGATTATCTACAACTTTTTTCTCTTTTACTTCAGAACCTTCAATATCCACAATCGTATATTGTGAACACCTTCCAAAATGGTCAGCGACTTGACTATTCTCACTTGAAATCGCAATTCTCATCTTTCACCTCTTTTATATTTTTTTCTTAAAATCAGCATAATCCCAAAGAACGCAAAGAATTATTATTTTTTTCCACTATTT
>DRTC01000651.1 GCA_011372345.1 Candidatus Cloacimonadota bacterium | reverse complement strand
TGGTTATAAACCCATTATTCATGCAATAGAAAACAGTTTTTATCCAAATACGGTTAATATGGATTTACATATCTTTTTCTTCCCAGTATATGCAACAGCAGTTCCACATATTATGTGTAAATACTTGTTACATCTTAATAATGGGAAAAATGCAAAGACCGCGGTAATATCCACAAATGGGAGAATTAGCACTCGTGTTAGAGATGGTTATCAGGGCTGGGCTTTACATCAGGCTAGATTGCTTTTGTATTTTAAAAATTTTGATGTGTTTTTTTCTGACACTTTGGATTATCCGCACAATATGACTGCGTTTTTCCCGCCGAGAAGCAAAGAAAATAATCAAAAGATTATGGAGAAAGTTTTACCAAGAATTCACAATATTTCAAACAAAATCATCAAAGGTCAGAAAAGTCATCGTAAAATTTTTCTGCTGAATTTTATCTGGAGTATACCTTTTGGCTTTTTGTATTCTCTTATCGGCAGAAGGGTCATCGGTAAATTATATGTTGCCGATTTAAAATGCGATTTATGTGGTTTATGTGTACAGAAATGTCCTGTTAATGCTATTCATATAAAGAATAATAAAATCCATTGGAACTGGAATTGTGAAGGTTGTATGCGATGTATCAATATCTGTCCAAAACAAGCAATCCAAATGTCTTTTGTCAGATTGATGGCTTCCATTTTAGTTTATTGGAAAAATCCTCTATACCTTTCATATAAATTTATCCCTCTTATATTCTTAAAAAAATTAGGAAGTGCGGGAAAATTTACTTTTGAAATATTGATTGATATTTTTTTGTTTTTCCTTTTTTTCTCAATAATTGATTTTGTATTTTTTGTAATCTCCAAATTACATTTTTTTAGGAATATCATCAGTTTTGGATTTACCAAATTTTTTAATAGATATCGTTTGAAAGACTTTTTGCAAAAGAAATGAAAATATGATTTTTCTAAATTCTGATAAGATATACTCTCGCACAAAGAAGAAGCAAAATTAGAAGAATGAATTGGGAGTGAAAAATTAAAAAATTATTTTCTCCGAAATCAAGCAAAATCATTAAAAATATAAGCATTAGCTCCTGTCGGTCAAATAATTCTTGACAGCAAAACCACCAATTTGAACTTATCTCAACCTTTTAAAAAGGTGAAAAATAAAGAGTTAGGTTTTATAAAATAAATGAACTCGATGCAGGAGATAAAAAATGAAGAGGACTTATCAACCTCATAACCGGAAAAGGAAAAACAAGCATGGATTCCGGGCAAGAATGGAAACAAAAGCCGGAAGAAAAATTCTGGCACGAAGAAGATTGAAAGGAAGAAGCCGCTTAACAGTTAGTGATGAATAAGATTCAAAATCTCTATGAGATTCATAATCTCCACCCGGGAATATGAAAGTGTTTATCAAAAGAACACGAAATTAGAAAATGAACTTTTTATTTTCCTTGTGCAAAAGGAAATACCTGAACAGGAAATACCTGAAAAAAACTTTGCTGTCGGAATTGTAGTCAGCAAAAAAGTCGGAATATCTGTTATCCGGAATAAAGTCAAACGAAGGATCAAGGCTTTTCTCCGGGAAAAAAAGGAATGTTTTCCAACTAATACAAAAATTGTGATAATTGCCAAACAGAAAGCCGGAAATGCCGATTGGTTAGGAATAAAGCAACATCTATCCGAACTGTTCAATCGAATATAATTAATGAAAATATTCAATATACCGATTTTATTACTTATTGGATTTTACAGGAGAATTATATCTCCGGTTTTACCTCCAACCTGCAGATTTACTCCTACTTGCAGCAATTATGCTTTTCAGGCATTTAAAAAGTACAATTTATTCAAAGCAATGAAATTATCCATCTTCAGGATATTGAAATGTCATCCGTTCCATCCGGGTGGATACGACCCGCTTCCTTGAATTTTATAAATATTGAAATAACTTGAAGCCTTATATGAAAATTTACTCTACTCAATCATTTAACCAACAAAAAACTTAAGTCAAGGTCCGCTGAAACAAACTTAACTCAAGTTTTCATCTCAGGAGTTTTATTAAATGGAAAAAAAAACAATGTTAGCTTTGTTGCTGATCCTGTTAGTGTTCTGGATCAGTAACCAATTTATCTGGAAAAACAAACCTCAGCCTGTGTCCACGGAAGAAAGTGTGCAACCCGCTGCCACGATCCAAGATTCTATTCAACCACAACCTGTTCTTCCTCAGGAAACAAAGGTGGAGTTTGAAGAGACAACATTAGATATTGAGATCAATGATAATCTTATACTTGAAAATGACATGATGAAAATTATTTTCAGCAACAAAGGTGGAATTATCAGATCAATCCGGTTAAAAGAGTATTTTCTCTCTGACAAGATGACGCAAGTAGATCTCATCCCAAGCGGATTGGAATTCCTTAATATCGAACTTGAGGATAGAAATGGAAATATTTCCAACCTGGCAAACAAAGGATTTCAATATGATCTTGAGGGAAACAAATTGGTTTTTACCTATCAATCCGAAATCAGGAAAATCGAAAAGGTGTTTATTCTTGGTGATGGTTATGAATTAGATTTCAAACTTCTTGTCGATGGATCAGAAGAGATCACGGATTATTTTGTTTTACTTGAAAGCGGACTAGCGGAAACAGAGGATTCCAAAGGAGCAAAAAAATCCAAACCAATGGATTTTAAGATCCTGGCTCAAATCGATAATGTGGTGACCAAAAAAGGGAAATATGCGCTACGGAAGTTGAAAGAGCAGGTTACTCTCCCCGGTAAGGTTGATTGGGCTGCTATCCGATCAAAATATTTTGTGTTGGGAATTGCCCCGGATGATCTTGTTTTTTCAGATAAACTGATCGCTTTCAGTAATTATTATGAAGAAAACGGAGAAAGCAAGAAAACTCCTGCGATGAAAATAAAAACCAGGATCAATCGAGCTGAATTCGAAAATTCCTACAAACTCTATTTGGGACCGATCATCGGTCAAAACCTGAAAGCATTCAGTCCCGGATTTGAAAAGATACAGGAAAGTGCCTTCATTTTTGGAGAAACGCTGCGACCCTTGAGTAATCTTTTCAGTTGGGTATTCAAAACTCTTCATAAAGCAATTCCCAATTACGGGATCATCATCCTGATCTTTGCCTTACTGCTTAAAATCATTCTTTATCCCTTGACTCATAAAAGTTTTGAATCAACTACTAAAATGCAGAAAGTGCAGCCATTGATGAAGGAAATTCAAACCAAATACAAAAAAGATCCGAAACAGATGCAAATTGAATTGAAGAAACTTTACAAAGAACATGGCGTGAATCCTCTTGGCGGATGTCTGACAATGCTTCCGCAGATGCCGATTTTCTTTGCAATTTATCCGCTTATTCGTTATTCCATTGATTTGCGTCAAACCAGCTTTTTATGGCTTTACGACCTTTCCGAACCTGATCCGTATTACATTCTCCCGATCCTGATGGCGGTTTTTATGTTCGTGCAGCAAAAATTAATGGCACCTTCCCATCAATCTCTCGAAGAAATGGACGAAAAACAGAAAGCTCAGATGCAAAGCCAGAAAATGATGATGTACCTGATGCCGGTGATGATGCTTTTTATTTTCAGCAGTTTATCTTCCGGATTAGTTCTTTACTGGACTGTTTTCTCTATCTTATCATCGGTTCAGCAATTCTTGATCAAAAAGAAATTTAAACAGGAAAACAAATGAAAATCATAGAAAAAGAAGGAAAATCAACATCCAAAATCATTGCGGAATTTATGGAAGAGCATAATTTGAAGTTGGAAGATTTTAAGTTTGAAGTTATTGAAAAGGGTTCTTCCGGTTTTTTAAATATCTTCGGTGCTAAACCTACAAAAATAAGATTCATCCTTCCGGACATTGCCGATGATATCAAGGTTTATACGGAGCAACTGCTTAAACATTTAACTGCCGATTACGAGAGTGTTGTAGTTAATTTCAAAGATAATACTTATTTCATCAAGATTTCCAGTTCCAAAAATCCGGGTTATCTGATCGGTAAAGAAGCAAAATTACTGGACAGTATTCAGCACATCATCAACCAGATGATCAATAAAAAAGAGAAGAAGCAGGTGCGTATCCAGGTCGATGTAAACGATTATCGTCAGAAGCGAAAAAAAGCCCTGATCAATAAAGTAACAGCACTAAAAGACAAAGTTGCAAAAAGGGGAAAAAGCATCACGCTCGAACCTTTGGATGCTGCTAATCGAAAAATCGTTCATAAAATTATTGAAAAAGATAAACAGTTGAAAACCATGACCATCGGGGATGGTGAATTCAAGCGAGTTGTGATCCTACCTCCCACTAATGACAAAAAGCCTCCTGTAAAAGAGAAGAAGGTAAATGATGGTAAACGAAAACCAAGGTATCGAAGTCGGAAAAGTTAAATGTTTCCCGGTTTCTGCCGGAACATGGTGGGGAGATGGCGGTGCTGCGATGGGAGTTTTGCCGAAATCTCTCTGGCAGAAATTTTTGGAAACCGATGAGAAAAACCGGATTCAATTCGCTCTCAATCTTTTGCTCATCCAAACCGATGATAAAAATATTCTGATAGATACCGGGATCGGTAATAAAATAACTGAAAAACAAAAGAAAATCTATAATCCTTCCGAATTCGTTTTATTGAAAAACCTGCAGAAAATAGGATTGAATAGATACGATATTAATTTTGTGGTTTTAACTCATCTTCATTTTGATCACGCAGGTGGAATTGTTTCTATTTTCAACGAAAAGAAAGAACTGACCTTTCCGAATGCGATCCATATTTTCCAATCAAAAGAATGGGAAATAGCTAAAAATCCGGATGATCTGAATAAACCTGGATACAGCTTTAAGGAAGACCTGCAACTTCTGGAAGAATCAGGAAATTACCAGCTTATTGACGGAAATTATGAACTTTCTCCTGAAATAAAACTGGAACTTGTCGCCGGACATTCCGAGGGTTCGCAAATGGTCAGAATTGAAAGTGAAGGTCAGATCGCTTATTATGCGGGAGATATCATCTGCTTTGAAAGTCATCTGCATCCGGGAATAAGCACTTCTTATGATATTTGCCGGAAAGATACCTCGAAAGTAAAAAAGAGGATTCTGAAAGAGTTAAGAGAACGAAAGGGAATTTTATTTCTGAATCACGATGTGAAGAAAACATTCATTCGATTTAATTAAACTTGTAGGGAACAGGCATGCCTTTTCCCTACGAATACCGACAAAGAAACAAATTTAATTCTCATTTAAATTTGCAAATTCTTTGATAATTATAAATTAATCCTATTCCTCATCCCAATCTGGATATTGCTCCGGTGATCTTCCTACAGATTTTGTTATTTGCGGTTTTATTTTCTTGTTTTTGGATTCCTGAACATCTATGAGCTGCGTAATAAATCTCCAGCTA
>DRTC01000650.1 GCA_011372345.1 Candidatus Cloacimonadota bacterium | reverse complement strand
ATTTTCTTTTCCCCAGAGCCTGGTTAACCAGCGAGTTCCACAACCTGTATTTAATCCGATGATTCTCTGATTCAAAGGTAGATCGAAATCGATCCGTTTGGCAGATAATTCCAAAATATATTTTTCTTTATGATAGGAAAATCCGAGCATCTCAAAAATTTCTTCGGGATAACTTTTTGTATTCTGTTTATTAAGATCATCGAATAATCCGGTCAGCCATTTATTCTCTGAATCTTTATCAGCAGGCTTGCATTTCCCGAAATCGTCGGTTAAAAAACCTTTCTTTGTTTTCGCTTTGATCAATTCCGCCAGACTGACAGCTTCTCTATCTTTATCAAGGTTAAAAAGAAAATCGAATTCTCTTGTTTGCAGCCACAAAATCGTGTTCGGATCCCATTCTAAAATATTATGAACATAAGATTCTGGAACGAATTCCGGTGAATGCGTCAGCCAGTTGATCTCTGCTTGAGGAAATTCCTCTTTGAGTTTTCGCAAGATCGGAGTCGTTCTGATCACATCTCCGGCAGCTCCTAATTTTATGATCAATATTCTTTCTTTTAATGGTTCAAAATAAGGACAATCTTCGCAATGAACATTCTCCAGCTTGTGCGGTTTACACGGAATTTCGCCGTTAAATTTCAGGCAATTATTTTTAACGATCATTTTCATCCAATTTATTTTCTTTTTTCTTTTTTGCACTTTCCCGTTCTTTATCGGAAATGATCACATTTTTCATAAATTCATCATAGATCAATCCCGGACACATTTCTGCAATACTGTTCACAATTTCCATCATATTGGGAAAAGAAAGCGTGAAACTGAATTTTTTCTCGTTAGTATTATCCATATAGGTCAGAACTATCAGCTTATGCTTACCATCATCGAGTTCCATTTTTTTGAGGGAAGACCAGTAAATGGAAGTTGATTTTCTGCCGATAAAACGAAATACGATCTTATCTTTTTTAAATAAAATGGTATTCAGGGAAAACAGGTTTCTCATCACGGAATTTGCAGCGAAAAAAATAATTAAAAAAGGAGCGAGCTTAAAGAAAAATTTTGTTTCCAGACCGATTTTAGTAAAGATCAGAAAAATCGCCCAGCCAATCACTGACAATCCTAATAACAAGGTGAACCAGCGGACAAACGGATTGAACCTGTAAGTTCTTGGGAATCCTTTTTTCTGATTAATATTTATTAAAGTTTCGATTTTATTCATTAGTTTTTCTGCTTTTCATGATCTCATCATAAACAAATTCTGGGGCGCTGTACTCACCGAAATGATCATAACTGTTCTCACCATGAAAATCGCTGCCTCCGGTTCTGATCAAGTTGTTCTTTTGAGCGATCTCGTTATAATTACTTATTTTGTCTTCATTGTGCTTGGCATAGAAAACCTCGATTCCATCCAAACCCATTTCGATAAAATCAAAAATTATCCGATCATCACCGAGGGTGTAGGGATGAGCGAGCACTGAAATTCCTCCGACCTTTTTGATGAGTTTAATGACTTTCTTAACTTTGGGAGCCGGTTTTGGAACATAAGCGGGACAATCTTCTCCCAGATAAATTTCAAAAACTTCCTTCATATTACTGCAATGTTTGGTTTCGATCAAAGCTCTGCCAATGTGTGGTCTGCCAATTAGATCGTTCTCTCCGGCAATTTGTCTGATTCTCTCGAAATCGATATCGATTCCCATGAATTTTAATTTTTTCAGGATTTTTTTTGCTCTGATAAACCTTCCTTTTTGGATAAAATCTAATTGATCGATCAGTTCCCTGTTTTCCGGATCAAAATTATAAGCAAGAATATGAACATCTATGCCTTGATAAAGACTGCTTATCTCAACTCCGGATATTAACTCAAATTTGTAATTATTAATTAACTTTCGGGCGATTTTATAACCGTCGAGAGTATCGTGATCGGTAATGGAAATCACATCATAAAAATCTGCTCTGGCTAATTCCAGTATCTGTTCAGGGGAATATATTCCATCAGAACAATTCGTGTGAATATGTAAATCGATTTTCTTCATTCATTTCTCATTTCTTCCATATTTTCCGGATTTTTTGAAAAAAATATGCAAATATCTGTCAATGTTATTATAAAAATCTTTGGATAAAAATTTATTTGTTTGTGAAAAAATCGATCAATAATCCGCCGAATTTTTTTCTATCTTTTTCCAATAATCTACCAAGTTTTTTAATAATAACGGATTTATCGATTGTCGCAAATTTCATTCGTATCATTGAAGGTTTCGGTAAATTTGCTTTTTTCCATTCAGATATTTTATAATCATCGATTCGATATTTTAGATTCATTTTGCTTGTTATGAAAGCAATGACTACATCCGATTCTTTATTATATATGTCAGGTGAGATTATCAAAGCAGGTCTTTTTTTTGATGATGATAAATCTGTAAAAGGGAAAGGCACTAAGATGATGTCCCATTTTTTATAGATCATTATAGATTTCATCCTCTTCATTATCCCATTCTTGGAATGATTTTTCAGACATTTTCATGATTTCGCTTAGATTATTTTTTGCTGAAAGTTCAATGATTTTTCCTTTATTTTTTTTGATATAATTTTCAATTAATTCAGAAATTATATTACCCATAGTTTTACCTTCTATTGATGCTATAACTTTTAAAATTTTTCTTTTATTGTCATCGACCCGAATGCTCATTACACTCATAATAAACCTCCTACTTATAGTTTGTACTACAAACAATATAAATTTCTTTATTGATTGTGCAAATTATAAATTCATCTTCACTTGTTTTCTTATTCCAGTTTCCCCAACTCCTCCTTTACAAAATCCACCAGTTCCTTTACATACTTTTCCGAAAAATCAAACTTGATCCCGGCTTCTTCATAAAGTTCATTCACAGGAATCGAATAACCTGCTTTCAGGAAATTTTCATATTTTTCCAATGCTTGTTCTTTCCCGAATTTTTTATAATTTCGATAAACAGCTAACGCTCCGAGTTGGGAAATTCCATATTCAATATAATAAAAAGGAACTTCAAAGATATGGAGTTGGAATAACCATAGGATTTTTTTAAATTTTTCAAGTCCATTCCATTCCACTCCGGATGAAAACCTGTTCATCAGTTCCGTAAAATATTCTTCTCTTTCTTCGATAGTATGTTCCGGATTTGTATATATCCATTGCTGGAAAGCATCAACGATCATACACCAGGGAAGAAATTCTAAAGATCCTCTTAATTGTTCTTTTTTTGCTTTTATCAGATCGTTTTTGTCTGAATAATATTTATTCCATAAATCCATTGAAATGAATTCCATTGCCATCGAAGCAAGTTCCGCAACTTCACTCGGTGTGGATCTATAAGCTTCGATCTTGATGTTTTTCATGGAAAAAGTATGCATCGCATGACCTGATTCGTGCAGCAGTGTAACAATATCGCGATGAAGTCCGACCGCATTCATAAAAATAAAAGGAGCACCGGTTTCTACGAGCGGATAATTATAACCTCCGGGAGCTTTTCCCTTGCGATTTTCCAAGTCGAGGAATTCCGTGTTTTTCATCATCTGAAGTCTTTTCCCGAATTCCGGTTTGATCGTGTGCAGAATATCAATTCCTTTACCGATGAATTCATCTATTTTCTGAAATGGTTTTAAAGTTTTTCCATCGAGATCGACTGATGTATCCCATGGGCGCACAGAATCGATTTTCAGTTTGGTCTTTCTTTCTTCTGTTAATTCCTTGAGGAAAGGCAGAACCTCTTTTTCAACTGCATTATGGAATTTTTTCAGATCTTCGGGAGTATAAGAGAATCTTCCTTTTAATTGATGCATATAATCACGGTAATTATCAAAATCTGCATTTTTCGCCTGCTGAATACGAAGTTTTTTCATTTCATCAAAAAGTTTGTTGAATTCTTCCCGTTTCTCCATCATTTTTTCCAACCGCAGATTCCAGACTTCTTCCCGAACTTTCCGGTCTTTGTCTTTTAGATAAACCGACAATTGAGAAAGAGTTTTTTCTTCGCCTTTATAATTTGCAGTCAATTTGGAAAAAATTGAACCGTATTTATTGGCAAGTTCCTGTTCTTTTACTTTTAGCGGAATATTTTCTTCCCGGAAAAGCTCGATATCATTGGAAATGATCTTATTCAAATGTCCGTATTTTTTCTCATCGAGTTCCTTTCTATAAGGGCTTTCATAGAATTTTTTATTGAATTTGAATTTATATGGTTTTACTTTGGAAATTACTCCTGCAAAAAACTCGTTGAATTTCTTTTCATATTCCGGTTTATCGGCAAAGCGAGTCATATTGATGTAGCGCCAGGCTTGTTCTTCATTTAAGATATTGGATAATTCCGTAACTTTTTCCAGGAATTTTATCAAATCATCTGCTGATCCAATTTTTTCCGATTCTAATTTTTTCAGTTTTATTTCGACATTTTCCCATTTGGAAACATCCAATTCTTCAGAAAAATATAATCTCGGTTTTTTCGTTATCTTCTCGTTTGTGTATCTCATCATTGCTCCTTTTTTATCAAACTTTTTCTTGAGCAACGAAGTTTTTAAGATGTTGAAATTTGACAAGTATTTTAGAAAATGACTAAAATTTCCGAAGTTTTAAAATTATGAAGTTTTCATAAATCTCAAGCATACCCCCAAATTTGTAGAAATAAGAATTCTAACTTTATGAATCGAAAGAATATAAGAAGATTAATTGCCT
>DRTC01000649.1 GCA_011372345.1 Candidatus Cloacimonadota bacterium | reverse complement strand
TTTCCCACTTGGATTTATGAAAATTGAATATCTATAAACTGCGTAGCAGTGCTATCTTTGTAATAAAATGCGTTAGCATTTGGCAAATGACAAAGACAATATATCAGCTTCGTAGAAGCGACAACTGTAAATGATGAAAAATATCACTGCGATGCAGTTTTTTAAGAAAAGAGAGTTTTTAAAACCAAATGTTAACGCATTTTATTACAAACATATAACCTCTGCGAGGTTGACAATATGACTTAATTTAAATTACAATTTGAAGTGGGAAATGTCAGTTAGCAATATTTCATTTGACATATAAAACCATTTTCACGAACTTCCATTTTTGTTTTTCGGAAAATAGGAGTAAGATGAAATTCAGAATTATTGTTTTAATTTTTATCTTAAACATATTTTTACAATTATTGTCTCAAACACCAATTATAGACAGTTTACAAACAAAATTGGAATCTGCGAAAGGAATAGAAAAAATAGATATTCAGATAGAACTTTCGAAATTGTTTCGAGAACAGGATTTTGCGAAGTCTCTAGAAATCGCTGAAAATGCTCTCGAAGAATCTCAAAAAATCCATTACCAAGAAGGTCAGGCTGCTGCTTTGAGGAGTATTGCAGATCTATATTATGATTATCGGGAAAGTGAAAAAGCAATAAGTTATTATCGAAAATGCATCAAAATTTTTTCTCGTCTGGATAACAAAACCGGAATTGGATATTGTTATAATGCAATTGGCAGCATTTATATAAAAAATGCGGATTATGATAATGCTCTCGATAATTTACTGAAGTCATTAAAAAAATATGAAGACGCGGGAGGTGTTGATTTAAAGTCAGGAACACTCAATAATATCGGTTTAGTTTACAAAGAAATCGGAAATTATGAAAAAGCACTGGAATATTTTATTCAGGCTTATGAATCCAGTATTAATACAGAAGATTTTTTGAACACCTGTCATATTCTAAACAATATCGGTGTAATTTATAACCAGGTGAAACAAGAAGATAAAGCGATCGATTATTATCAGCAGGCGATCGAACTTGCTCAGAAACACGGTGAGGAAAAAATCATTGCACAATGTTATAATAATATCGGAAACATTTTCTCCAAAAATGGAGATTTCCCGAAAGCCCTTGAATATTATCTGAAAGCTTTGGAAATCAAAAGGAAAGACGAAGATCAGAAAGCAATCGTTTATCCTCTTATAAATATTGGAAATGTCTATATCGAGCAGGAAAAATTTCAGGAAGCAATCTTATATTTGGAAGAAGCGCTGGAAATCTCTCAAAAAAATAATTTAAAAGAATTATCCCGTGATGCATTTCTTTCTTTATCAAATGTGTATGAAGCTCAAAATAAATATCAAAGATCACTGAAATTTTTTCAATTATATTCAGCCTATAAAGATTCTATTATGAATGAACAAATTTCGGAAAAAATCTCCAACATTGAGATAAAATTCGAAACGGAAAAAAAGGAAAAAGAGATCGAAATCTATAAACTT
>DRTC01000648.1 GCA_011372345.1 Candidatus Cloacimonadota bacterium | reverse complement strand
GGCATATAGTCATAATAGTTTGTGATAAGATCCGTTGGATCCGTCACAAATTCATAATTAGGAACAACTGGTCTATTGTTCCTTTCAGGAATTTTACCAATTGCATCTTCGCGTGCAATCTTAGTTGGTGCTGGTTGCATTATATCTGCGAATAAAGCCCCAACACATAAAGTTACTGCTAAAAGAATAATGATTTTTTTCATTTTTCTTCCTCCTCTTTTTTTGTTTTTTTTTGTTTAATACAGAAACTTAATCGACAACCGATGCGGAGTCTTTAAAAAACTTTCGGTAAGATCACCCATATCGGTATAAGCATAATCTATATCTATCACAGCAAAGCTGGTTGGAACAGTCCATCCAAAACCCGCAGATAATCCGGCAGCATCATAATTAAATTGATACCCGGATCTGATCTTGAATGTTCCCAGCTTATATTCAAATCCTACATTATAAGTTTCCATCCTATCAACACAATTATCTAACTGCGCTGAAGCGATCAAAACCTGTCCTTCGCTTCGCAGCAGATCACCTGAAATTCCTAAAGAAAAATTCATCGGAACCTTGAAAGGAAGTTCTTCCCTATCTTCGTCGATCAAGCCATCTCCATCATTATCGAGCAGATCGAAAGGGTCTTCATCGATATTTCCATCAGAATCGTCATCCAGTCTGAATTGAAGATTTGGACCAAAATTCCTGAGTGACATTCCTATGGTGATATTTTTCCAACCTGTATTATAGAGAGAACCAATATCAACAGCTACTCCGTTTACATTAAATTCATCCAGATTTTCTCGTAAATATTTGGTAGTAAATCCAAAAGAGAATTTATCTGTAAATGAACTGGCATAAGATAAGCCGACTGCAAAATCGCTGCAAGTAAATTTTTCACCGGTTGGAGCAAAAGTATCTTCATCGATAACATCCATCCAGCCCATGTGGAGAGCGGCAGCACTTAAGGCAAAAGTTCCTAAACCTGTGATCTTGGAAGCAGCAAAATATTCATACCTGATTCCAGCTAACCATTCAGTGTGGGAAAACAAAAACTGGTTTTGTGATTTAATGGCCAAACCTGCCGGATTCCAATAAACTGAAGAAATATCGTCTGTAACAGCTGTATATGCCTCTCCCATGCCAATTGCCCGGGCATCGATACCGAGTTTGAGAAATTGCAGACCAGCAGTTCCAGTTTTAGGAAATATCTCAGCAGTAAGCATAATGGGAACCAGAATCATAACTAATAAAATTCCAATATTTTTTCTCATTTTTACCTCTTAAATTACTTTATAATCACAAACTTACCGACTTTTATATCACCGGATTTTTTATCTTTAACTGAGAAAAGGTAAACACCGGGAGCAATGATCTGGTTATTCATCGATAAAAGATCCCAAGGTTCCATTCCGCTGCCGGAAAGACCTGAATATGAAGCTTTGCTGACAGAAATTACATCCTGATATTCTTGTCCGTCATGATCAAATTCATCAACAAGATCACCTGCAAGAGTGAATACTTTGATCTTACAATACTCCGGTAGATTCACAAACCAGATCCTGCGGCTTTTATCACCTTTTTCGTCTTTTTCCCTTCTTCCATCGAATTTACTATGACCAATATAAGGATTTGGGACTACATAAATATTATCCATTTTTGATTTTGCTGTTGGTCCGGGAAAGATCACTTTCATATTCGCATCAGCATCTCTTCCGGATTCCAGGG
>DRTC01000647.1 GCA_011372345.1 Candidatus Cloacimonadota bacterium | reverse complement strand
TTTCAGAAGTGGTCAAACTGGAATGTTGTGATATAAATTTTCAGGCAAAAAACAAAGAGGAAGCTCTAAAAAAAATATCGGAATTGCTCGTTAAAACATCAGATTTGAAAGATATCGGAGAAGAAAAGATTTATCAGGCGTTAAAAGAAAGAGAAGACCAGGGCAGTACAGGTTTTGGTAAAGGAATTGCGATTCCTCACTGTCAGCTTGAGGAAACAGAGAAATTCGTGATCAGTATTGCGATCAATAAAAAAGGAACGGAATTTGAATGCCTGGATAAGAAAAAAGCAAAAATATTCATTACCATTGTCGGTCCAAAAACTAATCGGAGCGGACATTTGCAGCTTCTGGCAAAAGTTTCCAGGATTCTGAAAGAACCGGGAGTTTTGGAACATCTACTGAAAGCAACTTCCAAGATCGGATTATATGAAGATTTTATTAGAAATGCTGTTGATGAAGTTACGGAAATTTCCAAAAAGGAAAAAGATAAATTGATGCTCATGATCGTTAAAGATGATGAAATAATGCAGGATATCAGCGAGCTCTTCATTGAATACGGGATTCAGGATGCAACCATTCTGGAAAGCCAGAAGATGGAAAACCTGCTCTCTAATGTTCCTTTATTTTTAGGTTTTTTTGATTTTACCGGCGGGAAAAGTCCGTACAGCAAGATCATTCTTCTGAAAATAAATAAGGAATACATTCATGCTATTGTCAAAGGTCTGGAAGATATTTTTGGTGATCTGGATAATTATACGGATTTGAGCATTATGGTGCTGGATATATTCTATGCAAAAGGATTTTAAAAGGTAATAGTCATAAAATACACAAAAGGCGTAAAAAAATAACTTTTCAAAATCCTGATTAATAATGATGATTCTTCATATCTAAAAATGAGTTCAGTTTTTGATTTGATCTGAAACTTTATATTTGACTTATTTACCTATCTTTAACAGATGACATTCTCAATAAAAAAAAATAAAACAAAGTATGAATACCCGACCTTCGTAAATTTAGGTTTAGCAGTTTTAGACCGCAGGGAAAAAAAGGAACATAACTCCTGAATAAAGTTGTGTTCTATGCTAAAGGCGCATAAATCTAAAGAGTAGATTTTCTTTGTGCCTTCGTGCCTTAGTGGTGAAATAAGGAAAGAAATGAAAATAAAAAATATCGCAATTATTGCTCATGTTGATCATGGCAAGACAACACTCGTTGACGGTGCATTGAAGCAAGCCGGAGTTTTCCGTAAAAATCAGGTTGTTGCTGAAAGGATCATGGATTCGAATGATCTGGAAAGGGAAAGAGGGATCACTATTTTTTCCAAAAATGCATCGATGCAATACAAAGATTACCGTATCAATATCGTTGATACTCCCGGACATGCGGATTTTGGCGGGGAAGTGCAGAGGATCATGAAAATGGTCGATTCCGTTCTTCTGCTTGTTGACGCTTTTGAAGGTCCGATGCCGCAGACAAAATATGTTTTGAAAAAATCTCTCGAGATCGGATTGAATCCGATCGTGGTGATAAACAAGATCGATCGTCTCAATGCCCGACCGGAAGAAGTGCTAGAAATGATCTTTGATCTTTTTATAGATTTGAACGCAGACGATGATCAACTTGATTTCCCGGTAGTTTATGCATCCGGCAGAGATGGTCATGCAAAATACGAAATCGAGGATGAATCCGATGATCTAACACCTCTTTTTGAGACAATTCTCAAACATGTTCCCGATGCGCGGGGAAATATCAATAAACCGCTTCAGATGCTTGTTTCGGCAATCGAATACAATGATTATCTCGGCAAGATCGGAACAGGAAAAATTTCTAACGGAAAAGTAAAACAAGGAGAGGAAGTTGTGTTGATGAAACGCGATGGTGAGCGACTTCTGTATAGAATTTCCAAAATTTTCCAATATGAAGGACTGAAAAAGAAAGAGGTAAAAGAAGCGTTTGCCGGAGATATTGTTTCTCTCGCTGGAATGGAAAGAGTGGATGTCGGTGAAACAGTTGCCTGCAAAGAATATCCCGAACCGCTTCCGCTCATCGATATTGATGCTCCAACTTTGGCAATGACCTTCAAGGTTAATGATTCACCTTTTGCTGGCAGAGAAGGGAAATATGTTACTGCGAGAAATATCTGGGACAGACTTCAGAAAGAACTTCAAACCAATGTCAGTATTGTGGTGGAAGCTACGGATCAGCCTGACGAATTTATTGTAAAAGGAAGAGGAGAACTGCAACTTTCCATACTTATCGAGAATATGAGAAGGGAAAATTTCGAATTCCAGGTTTCCACACCCAAAGTGATCTACAGAGAACTCGACGGAAAGAGAACGGAGCCGATCGAATTGGCGATGATCGATGTTGCTGATGAACATGTCGGAACCGTGATCGAAATGTTAGGGATCAGGAAAGGTGAAATGCTCGACATGATTCCGGGAAGTGACGGTTATACAAGACTCGAATTCAAAGTTCCAACACGCGGTTTGATCGGATTTCGAAATGACTTTATGACTGAAACCAGGGGAACCGGAATTATAAATCATAGTTTTTATGAATATGAATTCCATAAAGGAGATCTCGATAAGAAAACACGCGGTGTATTGATAGCAATGGAAAAAGGACTTTCTACCGGCTATTCGTTATTCAGTTTCCAACCGAGAGGTACAATGTTCATCGGACCCGGAATAGAAGTTTATGAAGGAATGATCATAGGTGAGCATACAAGAGAGATCGACCTTGTTTTGAATATCTGTAAAGGTAAGAAACTGACGAATGTTCGAGCTTCCGGTTCTGATGATGCTATCAAATTAATTCCACCGCGAATTTTCTCTTTGGAACAGGCTTTGGAATATATCGAGGATGATGAACTTTTGGAAATTACTCCGAAAAACATTAGAATGAGAAAAAAAATACTCAGAGAAATAGATCGGAGAAGGATTCGATAAAACAAAGAGCTTCTCTCGAATGCTTTCGGGATGCGAAGTTTTTTTTACTGCTCATTCCCAAATTTCATTTGGGAATGTCATTTTTTCAAAAGTTTTACTTTGATTTTTTATTTGAAGAAATAGCTTTCGAAATAAAATTTCTTATCCAATTGTGTTCCTCCCGAAAACTTTCGGGAGAATTTGGGAACAAGCAAACACAAAGAACTTCCGATTGTACGAAGTTCATCGGAATGTTCGTCCAAATAATAATAAGGAAAATATGAAAAAGAAAATTATTTTTGAAGGTTATTTGAATATCACCCGCAATCATCAGCCCGTTTTATGGACGATCCCGTTTGACAACAGCCGTGACTTTTATGAATTTCCGAAAGGTTTGATCTCGAAATATCATCTGGTGAGTGGTGCGAGTGTGAAATGTGAGATCGAAAATAATAAGATTATCAAGATCATGAATGTCTGCGGTTTG
>DRTC01000646.1 GCA_011372345.1 Candidatus Cloacimonadota bacterium | reverse complement strand
CTTCTGCATTTTAAGAGCAGGATATATCAGAAAGGTTTTCGAAGTTTTCTACTTGATTTTTCTCAGACAAGGGTTTCAAAAAATACTTTTCATAGAATTCTGAAAAAATATCAGACCTCAACAGCAGAACAACCTTCTTTGAATTTTAATTTTAAGATGGGATTGTCTTAAAAGTGAAGTATTTTGAGCGAAAAGAAAACAGACCTCTATAAAAAAATCTATGAAATTGTGAGAAAAATTCCTAAAGGAAAAGTTTCAACTTACGGACAAATTGCAAAGATAGCAGATTGTTCACCAAGAGTTGCCGGTTATGCCATGCATTCTGTTAAAGATGAAAATATTCCCTGGCAGCGTGTTATCAACAGCAAAGGAATGATCAGTTTCCCGGAAAGTTCGCAGGGATACGATGAACAACGAGCGATCCTGGAAGCAGAAGGAATTTTTTTTAATGAGAAGGGGAAGATTGATCTAAAAAAGTTTGGATGGGATGCTGGTATAGAAATATTTTAATCCGACCAAAATGCAAGCAAATGCAGAAAAGTCTTGACTATTAAGCAAACCTTTTCATTTTGGTCGTATGAAAAGAATACAGAAATCTATCATTAAAAAAGACCTTTCAAAAAAAATGGTTTTTATTGTCGGACCGCGACAGGTCGGGAAAACCTGGTTAGCAAACGAAATCGCCAAAGACTTCTCCAATCCTCTTTACTTAAATTACGACCATTTGGAAGATCGGAAAATAATCCATAATGAAAACTGGTTACCTACCGTTGATCTGCTTATTTTGGACGAGATTCACAAAATGAAAAAATGGAAAAACTTCTTGAAAGGTGTTTATGACACGAAATCAGAGAATTTCCAGATTCTTGTCACTGGAAGTGCTCGCATGGACATTCACCGTCAGAGTGGAGATTCTTTAGCCGGACGATATTTCCTTCATCATCTTTTGCCGTTCTCGTATAAAGAATCTTCCAAAAGTAAGAATTTTACACTTGATCACTTGATCGAACGGGGAGGATTTCCTGAACCATTATTAGCAGAAACTTCAGATGATGCAAATCGATGGAGAATTCAGTATACCGAAAGCCTGATCAGGTACGACATTCTCGATTTTGAAAGAATTCAGGATATGCGAGCAATTCAACTACTTTTTGAAATGCTACGATCAAGAGTCGGAAGTCCAATCTCTTACAGAAGCTTGTCCGAAGATATTGGAGTTTCTCCCAATTCAGTAAAAAAATATATCAGGATCTTGGAAGCCTTGTACATCGTTTTCAGGATAACTCCTTTTGCTCGAAATATTGCCCGTTCCCTGCAGAAAGAACCAAAACTGTATTTTTTCGATACAGGACTTGTGCGGGGAGACGAAGGTGTGAAATTTGAAAATTTCATGGCTGTATCATTACTTAAACATTGGTCCTATAGACAGAATACAAAAGGTTTATTAACTCGATTACATTATTTGCGGACAAAAGAAGGTCGTGAAATCGATTTTTGCCTGATTGAAAATGAGGAAGCAAAATTGATCGTTGAAACAAAACTTTCTGCAAGTAATGTCAGTCGCCATCTGCATTATTTCAATGAACATTTCAAGATTCCCGGGGTGCAGGTAGTACGCTATTTGAGAAAAGAGAAAATGAGTGGTGAAATCCCGATCAGAAAAGCAGAGAATTTTTTATTGGAATTAACGATTTAATATTTGACCAAAACGCAAGCAATTGCAGAAAAGTCTTGACTAAAACGCAAAACAATGCATTTTAGTCATAAAAATAGTTCATATTATCGATCTTTATTGGATTCCAATATTCAGGTAAAAGGGACTTATACTGATAGTTCATAAATCTGTCACCGATCAGCAAAATCGAGCCTTTATCGTTTTCAGTTCTGATCACTCTTCCTGCTGCCTGCAGGACTTTTGTCATTCCCGGATAAATATAAGCATACTCAAATCCTTTCTCATATTCATCAAAATATTGCCTGATCAGATGTCGTTCGAAAGAGATTTTAGGAAGTCCGACGCCAACTATAACTGCTCCGTCCAGTCTTTCTCCGACCAGATCGATGCCTTCTCCGAAAATTCCTCCTAAAACCGCAAATCCAACTAAAGTTCTGACATTCTCATGATCAAATTTTTTCAGGAAATCACTCCTCTCAACTTCTGTCATTGCAGGTGATTGCCTGATCATATCTATCTCAACTAATTGAGAAAAATTTTTATAAACCATTTTTAGATATTCATAAGATGGGAAGAAAACAAGATAATTTCCTTTTTTCTGTTGAATAAATTCGGTGATCAATGACGCTATTTTCTCTCTGGTTTGCTGTCGGTGTTTGTATCTGGTTGAAATTTTATAGGCATTAAAAACCTGCAGATTTTCTGCCGTGAATGGAGATGGTAATTTCAAAAAATCAACAAATTCCGAACATCCCAGAATATCCTTAAAATAATCAAAAGGGGTCATTGTTGCAGAGAAGAAAATTGCAGATGAACATCTTTCAAGTGCTCCGTTTAGCAGTTTAGATGGATCGATGCAGAAAAGTTTTACCTTAAAATCTCGATTCTCTTTTTCATAACAAGTTGTGTAGTTTTCATCAAAAAGTTCGGAAATCCTCATAAAATTCAATACATCGAAATATGT
>DRTC01000645.1 GCA_011372345.1 Candidatus Cloacimonadota bacterium | reverse complement strand
GCACTGCTACGCAGTTTATAGATATTCAATTTTCATAAATCCAAGTGGGAAATGTTAATCTTTTATTTATAGCTTTACTGCTCTTTGGATATATTGATGATTCTCCTCTTTCTGAAGTTCCTCTGATAGATCCACCTTTTATAGAACTATGTATAAAATTTTATAGATCGTAGAGTTTATAGAACATAACTTGGTGAATTGATTGATTCAAACCTTCAAGGTTTGTCAAACCTTGAAGGTTTTAAAAAACATTCCGATACAGTTAAATATTCTCACATGGTAATGAAGTTTGGAAAGTGTATGATCTCATGTTTTTCTTGACAGGGAAAAAGCAGGATTGAATTTCAGTTTTGATTTTTTCAGGACTGAAAATGGAATTGATTAAGACAAAAATTATACAAATAGACAACGAAAAGAGAATTGCTTTTTTCTTCGGTTACAACAATAATACAATCAAGAAAATAAAATCTATCAAAGGTCGAAAATGGTCGGTTTCCAATAAGTTCTGGCATATCCCATTTCATCCTGATTATTTGCATAATTTGAATAACCAATTTGAAGGACAGTTAAAGTTTAAGCCTGAACAATCCGGAAATTCTACAAATAAAATTGAAGTAAAACTTCCTCCGGAATATATAGAAACAATGAAGTTAAAGAATTACAGCGAACCAACTATAAAAACATATCGCTTGCATTTCCTCAGATTTCTTAAATATTATTCAGACTATCAGTTAAAAGACATCACTCAAGAGCAGATCAGAAAATATTTGCTGTATCTTGTAGTAGAAAAACAGTATTCTACATCTGCTCAAAATCAAGCAATCAATGCTATTAAATTTTATTACGATCAAGTCTTACAACAAGAAATCGATGAATATTATCTGCCACGACCAAAGAGAGAAAAAACATTTCCGCAAGTTTTGAATGAGATGGAAGTAAGCAAGATTCTAAAATGCATCAAGGATTTAAGAGATAAATGTATGATCTTTCTGATATATTCTGCGGGTTTGACACCAAGTGAAGTAACTTATATAAAAGTAAAAGATATTAACTCTGGAAAAATGAAAATTTTTATCAGCAGTGCAAAAAGAGATCAAGACCGTTTTGTCGTTCTTTCTAAAAAATTACTGGATATTCTTCGCGAATATTACAGAAAATACAACCCTCAAAAATGGTTATTTGAATCTTATCCGGGTAAACAATATTCCAAAAGAAAATTGCAAAAATCTTTCCAAAGTGCTGTCCGGAAAAGCGGAATATCTAAACCGGCAACATTAACCATTCTAAAAAACTCTTTCGCAGTTCATTTAATTGAAAAAGGAGTCGATGTCAGATTTGTGCAGCAGATGCTGGGACATAAACACAGCAAAACCACGATGAAGTATTTAAAAGTAAGTAAACGAGATTTGAGCGTGATCCAAAGTCCTTTGGATAATCTGGATGTGTAAAACAATTTGCTAAATTGTTACTAAAAAAACTTCGGAAGTTTAATAAAAAAGGGAACGAGAACTTAGAGAAGTCACATTATTGGAAAAGAAAAAGGGGAACTTGGGTAAGTTTGAGAAAAACAGGGGAATAACAACTCAGGCAAGTTGTTTTACGGAAAATGAATGAAATAAAAACAAAAGATTATTGTTTAACTCCGATTTCAAAGAACAGGTATAAAATCGAAGTGTTTTCTTTTCAGTTTCAAAAAGTTCATGCAAAAAAGATTCGAGGATGTTATTTCAGCGGAAATCAGAAAAGCTGGGTAATCCCCCAAGATAATACGAGTTTAGAACAATTTCTGAAATTATTTCCCGCTACACAAAAAAAAGAAAATAAAGAAGAAAATTCCAAATATTCTTTTGATAAAGCATTGAAAGATTTTATCGATCAACTTGCTTTGAAAAGGTAT
>DRTC01000644.1 GCA_011372345.1 Candidatus Cloacimonadota bacterium | reverse complement strand
GGGAAAGATCTGCTCGATCCAATCTTTCATCTGCAGAAAGTTGAGCAGATAAATAGACATTTGCCGCTTTTGCGATCGATTCGGCAAACATTCCATCAGTTTCTTCTGCATAAGTTTCTTCCCAATCCATGTCAGGTTCATAAAACTGCATATCAAAAATGACAGCTTCTGCCCCTGCTTTGCTGAAATAATCAACAACATGAGCATAATACGATCTGGGCCAGGGATAGGAAATCCCATTTTCTTTAAAAAAATTCAAACTTGCATCATCAATCGTAACAATGACTATATTGGAATCTGCTCTTTCCGGAATGGGAGCAAGTTTGAAACGTAGATCGATCAGTTTGTATTCCACTTCTTTCATAAATTCAGATGATGTGATTATGTAGGTAAGAAGCAATAAAATTAACGAAAATAATAACAGAACATACCAGCTTTTATAGATCTTGATGATGTTGAATTCTTTTTCCTTTTTACCGAGCATTAATGTTTTCTCCTGTTTCTCAAAATCAAATATTAAAATCAATATGCGCTCATTTGCGTCAAGTTTATTAAATTAAAACTTGCCAGATTTTTGGAATTCAGCATGTTTTCTTAAAAAGGAGAAAGTTTGCTGAATAGATCGAAATCGGTAATTTTTATGCTTATCTCTGCTCTGGCTTTTGCGTTTATGGCAGCAAATGTCAGGCTGGCAGGAAATATTCCCTTATTCGAGAAGGTATTTTTCCGAAACCTGGTTAGTTTAATAGTTGCCTTTTTTATGATCAGGAAAGGTAAAGATAAAATTATTGAAAAAAAAGAAAATCTGAAATATCTGCTGTTAAGGTCTTTCCTCGGTCTTCTCGGAGTTGTCTTATATTTTTATGCGATCAATAATCTTTATCTGGCAGACTCTTCGATGTTGAACAAACTTTCACCCTTTTTCGTAACTTTCTTTGCCTGGTTATTTCTTAAGGAGAAACTTTCCCGGTTTCAAATTGCGGCTTTGATAATCGTGTTCTGTTCTGCTCTTTTGATCATCAAACCAAAACTTGAACTTTCTGTTCTTCCTGCTTTTGCCGGATTCTTATCTGCCATGTTTGCCGGAGCAGCTTATACTCTGGTCAGATTTTTAGGAAACCGTGAAAAACCGGCAACTATTGTTTTCTTTTTCTCTTTGGTTTCCGTTATTGTCATGTTTCCGCTGATGATGATGAAATTTAAAATTCCAACTTTTATCCAGCTTATTTTCCTTTCAGGAACAGGAATATTTGCTGCTATCGGACAGTTTGGTCTGACTCTTGCCTATAAATATGCAAAAGCTTCAGAAGTTGCGATCTATAATTATACGAATATCATTTTTTCCGCAATAATCGGATATTTTTTATGGCAAGAAATTTCGGATATCTGGAGTATTATTGGAGGGATGATTCTAATATCGGCTTCAGCTGGAATTTTTGTTTATAATAAAAATAAGAAATAAAGATCACAACAGTTTACAACTTAATGTCAGATTCTTTTAAAAAAAGGGGGTATGCCTGTAATCCCTAAAAAAACCTTGACACATTATAGAGTATTTTAACTTTATTAAAATAACTAAATTCACTTTGATAAGGTTATAGTGTGGCGTTATTAAAATGATAACGCATTAATGTCGCAGATATGGTTTTTGTTTTTTTAATATCGAGGTTGGTACTTTATTATTTATTCGCACCAAAAAACTGAAATTTTTAAATAAAAAAAATAGGAGAGTATAATGAAAAAAATTTATGCGATCGCTATATTTATCTTAATAATTGGCTTCTTAGCTGCCACAATTACATCATCTTCAGAGAGACTCGATTCTTCAGTAACAAAAGATAAAATATCGATTAACACTTCCAGAAGCACTCCTCCGGGTACCGTTATATGGTCTCAACCCGTGAATTGTGCTTCCAGCCTTACTTCATCGCAACTCGACACAGCTTATCCCTTTGATTCTCAAAAAGCTGACGACTTCACATTTACTACGGATCCAGGAGATATAACTCATGTTAAGTGGTGGGGAGGTTATTGGAATCCCGGAGCATCAGGAAATTTCCCTCCGGATGGATGGAATATTTACCTTTACCTTGATAATGGATTTTGTTCACCTGTATTGACCGGGGACGATCCTGTTCAGGATGCAATTGCTTCCTGGTATATTCCATATGCAGATTCACATGAAGACACAGAGTGCGGTCAAACCGATGATTACGACCATTGGGTAGAATTAAGTCCTGCTTTTACACCTACAGTCGGTCAAACCTATTGGATTGCAATCCAAGCTGTTATGCAGTTTCAACCTCAATGGGGCTGGATGTTTTCTACAGTAAATCCTGGCTGCCCAGTAGTGGGTGGATTTCCATTATTAGGTACACCGTATTGGACGCAGGATGACACAGGAGCTGGACTTGCTTTTGAATTATATCATTATGAATATGGCGGACCGGTCTTAAGTGTTACACCATCAACTTATGTGTATCCTGATCATGTATTAGGAGTTTCTACTCCAGGAACTCAAATCTTTACAATTGAAAATTTAGGTACTGGAAATATTACTATTGATCCAGCCCCATATTTAACCGGTGATCCGGAATTCACCATCACTAATGATACCGGAGCACCATACCCGACAATGGTAAATCCACCTGTGGAAGTAACAGTTCAATTTGATCCAAATGCTGTTGGTTCATATTCTACAACATTGACTGTTATTACTGATGCAGGAACTGAAGTAGTTCCGATCTCGGGGGAATGTGTTCTACCTCCGGAACCATTATATGAATGTCCGATGGATCTTACAATCTGGAATCAGCCTTTAGGAAATCCTGGTCAAGGTTGGTCTGCTGCAACAAGCTGTGAAGCATTAGGATATCTGGTTTATGAAGATTTCTGGGGTCTGACAGACCAAATCTGTGATATTCACTGGTGGGGATTAAATCTATTTTATGATGCCGGGTGGACAGAATGCTCGACTGCCAATACATTTAACATCGTATTTTATGATAATATTGGCGGCTTACCGGGTAATGTTATTTGCTCATATTTAGGTGTGACTCCTACAAAAACTGTTGTTCCAAACTCTGATGTTGATTATGGTTACTGGGTTTATGATTATAGTTATATACTCGATCCTTGTTGTGATTTAACAGAAGGATGGGTTTCTATCCAAAATACTGAAACTGATTGTTATTTCTTATGGATGAATTCTCCCTGGGCATTTTATGGCTATGATGGAGATGAAATGGCATATCAATGGGATGGTTCAGATTATAGTCTTCTAGAGTATGATCTGGCATACTGCTTGACCGAAGCAGAAATAGTTCAACCTGATCCTCCTTTGAATATTACAATTACGACAACACCAAATGGAGTTAATACTGATGTTCATTTAGAATGGGATGCAGTTACTGGTG
>DRTC01000643.1 GCA_011372345.1 Candidatus Cloacimonadota bacterium | reverse complement strand
TTCCATAATTTTTTCACTTTCAAAGGTTCTACTCCGCTTGGAACTTCCGCAGGAACAGGCGAAGCAATCCATCTCGTTGACAGCGTCATTTATGCAGACCAGATTCCCAAACCGGAATATTTTGAATTATTTGATAAAGTTTCAGACGGCAGTTATCGTTTTAAGAAAGAAGTTACTTCCAACCAAATAACAAATCTCAAAAATGCGGAAATGAGCGAACTATATCGTCGTTCTCGTCGTTATGGAGGTAAGGGTTGTCTGCAGGTAGTCGATCATGTGAATACGATTTTCTCGAAAGCCTTTATAGGAAAAACTGTCACGGAATTATCGAGTTTAGCAGAAATCGATCGCCTGCTGTTATCGCTTGAACTGGAATTGTCGAAAAAGAGAGGACAACTTAATTCCGAAGCAACAGAGAAACATCTCATTGAAATCATACAGCGAAAAGGCAATCTTGGGATGAATGCTATCCTGTCTCAATCTCTTTCTCTCGCAAGGTTGATCAGCACTATCAAAGGTAAGGATTTATTTGAAGTTCTAAAAGAGCAGATGAACCAGACGATGTCAAAACTGATCATGCAAAACGACAGTATCCAAATTTTACAAAAAATAAAAGAAAAGTTAATTTCCAAAAATAAAGATCATTCCAACATCGATAATGCTCTCAATAAAATAAAAAGCAGTAATCAAAAAAAAGAATTATGGAAAGTATTGACCGAAGAACTGTCTTTTGAAAATTTGAGTGCAGGTCTTAAAATATTAGATGAAAACAAGAAACAGGGAATTCCCATTTATGAGATTTTGAGAGAACAACTTCCTGTTTACCAGATTGATTAAAAGGAGAAAAAATGGCAAAGATAGTAAAAGTAAAAGCAAGAGAGATCTTAAATTCGAGAGGATATCCGACCGTGGAAGCAGAAGTACATCTCGATACCGGAATTATCGGAAGAGATGCGGTTCCGAGCGGTGCTTCCGTCGGTGAATATGAAGCTGTCGAAGTTGTCGATGGTGATAAAAATAGATATAATGGTCATGGAGTTTTAAATGCTGTCAAGAATGTAAATGATATTATCGCGTCTCACTTGATCGGGATCAATGTCATTGATCAAGCAATGATTGATAATACAATGAGAGAATTGGATGGAACTCCTAATAAAAGACAACTTGGTTCAAATGCAATCCTGGCAGTATCGCTTGCTTCAGCAAGAGCTGCTTCACAAGAACTCGGATTACCATTATACAGGTATCTTGGAGGAACCAATTCGAGAATTTTACCTGTTCCCATGGCAAATATTTTGAATGGTGGAAGACATGCCAACAATAATGTTGACCTGCAGGAATTTATGGTAATGCCGATTGGAGCTAAAACTTTTAAACATGGTTTGCAAATGATAGCCGAAGTATTTCATTCTCTGGGTGCAATTTTGAGAAAAGGCGGATATAAGACTTCTGTTGGAGACGAAGGAGGTTATGCTCCTGATTTGAAAACAAATGAAGAGGCTTTACAAGTGATCATGAAAGCTATCGATTCGACCAGGTTCAAAGCCGGTCGAGATATCTTTCTCGCTCTTGATCCAGCCGCCACTTCCTTCTATAAGAACGGGAAATATGTTCTAAAATCAGACAAAAAAAATATCGAATTAACTTCCGAAGAAATGGTGGATTATTATATTAAACTAGTAAAAAAATACCCGATCGTTTCCATTGAAGACGGATTGGATGAGAATGATTGGAAAGGCTGGAAACTGCTTACTGAAAAAATTGGTAAAGATGTTCAGATTGTTGGAGACGATCTTTTTGTAACGAATGTGAACAGATTGAAAAGAGGAATTAAAGAGAGATCTGCGAATTCAATTTTGATCAAACTTAACCAGATCGGAACTCTCTCCGAAACACTCGATACAGTGGAAATGGCTAAAACTGCAAAATTTACTTCCGTGATTTCCCACCGCAGCGGTGAAACCAGTGATTCTTTTATTTCTGATTTGGCAGTTGCTGTGGGTTCGGGACAGATAAAAACCGGATCGATCTGCCGACAGGAGAGGATCACAAAGTACAATCAACTTCTGCGAATCGAAGAAGAACTCGGTGATACTGCCAGGTTTCACGGAAAAGATATTTTCTTTAATTTGAAGGAGTTCAGGAAGTTTATCTAATCTGTCTTGAAGAGACAAAATAGTTCCCCTCTTTACCAAAGAAAGATCAGAGGAGTTTGATCATGAGAAAGGCAGTATTTCTATTTTTTATAATTATTCTTTTACTTGGTTGCACGAGCAAGGGTGATGTCAAATTTATCAACAGAACCGGACATTTACTTTATTTCACGATGCAGGGAGATGATCACATTCTGGCAGGAGCATCTGATGCTCAAATAAACCAGGGAACCGGACCAATTAAAACAATATCTGTAAATATCGGCAAGAAATTCCTCTTCTTTGGAGCTGGTGAAAAAACAATAGACCTGCACCTCGAAGGAGAGACTTTTATGATGCAGGAAGCAGATATCGACGGAACTCCAACAGGATCGTATTTCACCGATACGGAAATAAATGTTAAAGCAAATGAAACTTTGAATATCTTCGCAGATCCAACCCATGCAAGTGTAAAACTGATCAATGATTCGGATAAAAATATTGTCGAGTTCAGATACACGAACAATGATATAGATTATTTTTCAGTTATAGAAAACACACTAACAATCGGTGATTCGGTTTATACGCAATTAATAGCTTCAACAGGACAAAATCCTCTCACATATACTTTCAAGTTCAAGTTTGAGGGAGAAAGTGATTTGGTTGAGATTCCGGGAATTGCATCCCTCTTCGTTGATACGCAAGCGTTAATTTACGCTGGCTATTATGAATAAAAAATTAAAAAAGGAGCAGATATTTCTGCTCCTTTATCTAATACATTAATTTATTTAATTCTTTTAACACAAATTCTTTAACTTTTAAAGCAATCTGATGAGTTTCTTTTGCTTCCTCAATTTTAGGGATATAAAATTCATCAGCATACCTTACATTGCATAATGAGTTAATATCAATGAATCTGTTAATTGTGAAAAGTTCGGGTTAATATCTTTACAGGATTTCAGAATTGTGCCTATGTTATGAGTATGCGGATAATTTATTTGGTTAGCGATCAAGAAAGCTTTAAAGTATTTTTTAACACTTTGTTGAGCATGAAAACAAATCATATCGGTTGTTGGATCTGATACTTTCACTTCATGTTCGATTAAATTCAAATCATGTTCAGCTTTTAGAATCCATTGTTTTACTATTTCTTTTAGTTTATCTTCCATATTGTTTTTCCATTTCTGGAAACTTCGTAATTTATTGTTCCGATATATTTTTTTGTTTCTTCATATTTTTTCTTGCTTTTTAGGATAATATCGACTTCCAGGTTATTCTTAAAAAATGCAAGATAAAGGTTTCTCAAAGAC